>NZ_JCADBK010000019.1:0-139576 GCF_059358955.1 Nonomuraea sp. CX421
CGAGGCCGTCATCGCCGAGAAGCCCGAGAAGACCCCTGCCGCTCCCGCCATGCCCGGCGGCGGCGACATGGACTTCTGAGCCAGCTCGTCCATCACCAGGGCGGCCCGACCACATTGGTCCGGCCGCCCTTGTGGTTTTCTTTCCTTTACGGCCCAGCCAAGGAGGGCCCACCCGCCGCACATGGCTGAGGGCCTCCAGGGAGACGCCTGCTGACCCGCACCCGGCCGCCCGCCGTGACGGCGCCACGCCGGCCGTCTGGGTGGTCCTGACGGGCACCCCTGCCTGCCCTGGCGCCACAACAGGGTCTTCCGGTGCTGGTCACGTTCCGTAGTGCGGGACGATGAGGCCGCGGGCGAGGGTGTTGGCGGTGATGTTGAAGCCGACGACCGCCGGGCTCGTGTCGCTGTCGACGCCCAGCTTGTCGACACCCAGGGCGTGGACGGCGAAGACGTAGCGGTGAGGGGTGCCGGGCGGGGGCGCGGCGCCGCCGTACTCCTTGCGGTTGTAGTCGTTGCGGGCGTGCTGGGCGCCCTCGGGCAGGCCCTTGAACTCAGGCCCGGTGCCCGCCCCGGTGGGCAGCCCGGTCACCGAGGCCGGCAGGTCGAACAACACCCAGTGCCAGAACCCACTGCCGGTGGGCGCGTCGGGATCGAAACAGGTGACGGCGTAGCCCTGGGTGCCCTCGGGGGCGCCCGACCAGCGCAGGGCGGGCGAAAGGTTCTGGCCGGTCATGCCCCAGTCGTTGAAGACGTGGAGATCGCCCAGTCTCTCCCCGTCGGTGATGTCGTCGCTCTCGACCACGAGGGCGGGAACCGACGGCAGGTATTCGTACGGAAGCGGTGCGGGCACGGCATCCTCCTTGGGTGAGATCCTCTTCGTCATCCTAAGACCGCCTCCCGGCCTCGCCAGGAGGCCAGGGTGGGCCGGCACCTCCAGCCCGGCGGGAGGCGGTCAGGAGGCCAGGTGGACCCGCACCCCAGCCCGGTCAGGAGGCCAGGTGGGCCGGCAGCGGCCGGTCGTGCAGGACGGTGAGAGAGGTGACCGCTCGGGTGAGCACCACGTAGAGCCGGGCCAGGCCGCGCGGCTCCGCCTCGACGATGTCGGCCGGCTCCACCACGATCACGTGGTCGTACTCCAGGCCCTTGGCCAGCGTGGCCGGGATGACGAGCAGCCGGTGCTCCTCGGTCGAGTCGGGCCCGAGGACGGCGTGGGGGAGGCCGGTCAGCGCCTCGGACACCCGGCCGGTCATGGCGTCGGGCACGATGACCCCGATGGAGCCCTCGCGGTCGAGCGCCTCGCGGGCCGCCGCGACCACGTCGACGGCCGGCCGTACGGTGAGGGAGCCCGCGCCGGGGCGCAGCGAACGCGGAGGGGCCAGGCCCGGGGCGATCGAGGGGAGCAGGCGGGCGGCGAAGTCGAGCACCTCGCGCGGCACGCGGAAGCCGAGCGTCAGCTCGGTGACCTCGCCCTCTGGCTGGCCGAGGTGCTTGAGCACGGTCTCCCAGGAGCTGGTCGACCAGGGCGTGGTGCCCTGCGCGAGGTCGCCGAGGACGGTCGCCGAGCCGTTGCGGCAGCGGCGGCCGAGCGCGCGCAGTTGCATCTCCGACAGGTCCTGGGCCTCGTCCACGATCAGGTGGCCGAGCGACGGGGTGCGTTCGATCAGGTCGCCGAGCTCGTCGAGCAGCGCGGCGTCGGCCGCCGACCATTTCGCGGACCGCCATCCCCGGGGCGGCTTCGGCCAGAGCAGTGACCGCTGCTCGTCGGGCGTCAGGTCGTTCCGCGCGGCCCTGGCCAGGAACTCGGGGTCGGACAGCAGGCGGTGGAGCACCTGCTCGGGCGCCAGCTTGGGCCAGACCGCGTCGACGAGCTGCTTGACCGGCCTGGACCTGGCCACGGCGTCCTGCACCCGGTCGTCGGGCGACTCGCCGCGCTGCTCCATGCGGACCAGCACCTGGTGGGCCAGCCGCTGGGCCAGGGCAGCCCGGCCGGGGCCGTAGCGGGTGGTGCCGCGCAGCGAGGCGACGATCTCCCGCACCTCGTGGTCGGCGACGCGGTGGCGGTAGGCGCCCTTGCTGAACACCAGGCCCTCTTCGGGCTTGACGATGTGCAGCCAGAGCGCGCGGTCGAGGACCGCGGCCATCCGGGCGTCGCCCTTGATCGCCGACACCGAGGGGTCCTCCGGCGCGGCGTGCTCGCCGAGCAGGCCCGGGACCGTCGTCTGGTCGACCTTGACCTCGCCCAGTGCGGGGAGCACGGAGGAGATGTAGGACAGGAAGGCGCGGTTGGGGCCGACGATCATCACGCCCGACCTGGCCAGCCGCTCGCGGTGGGTGAAGAGGAGGTAGGCGGCCCGGTGCAGCCCGACCGCGGTCTTGCCGGTGCCGGGCGCGCCCTGCACGCACACGGTCTGCGCCAGGCCGGAGCGGACGATCTCGTCCTGGTCGGGCTGGATCGTGGCCACGATGTCGCGCATGGGGCCGGTGCGCGGGCGTTCGATCTCCTCGGTGAGGATCCGGGACGGGCCGATCTCGCCCCCCTCGGCCAGCGGCTCGTCCTCGAACGCGGTCAGCCGGCCGCCGTGGTAGCCGAACCGGCGCCGACGTACGACGTCCATCGGCTGGGCGGGGCTGGCCTGGTAGAAGGCCCGGGACACCGGGGCGCGCCAGTCGATGACCAGCGGACGGCTGGCGCCGTCGTGCACGTGGCGGCGGCCGACGTAGATGGTGCCCGGCAGGTCGTCGTCGGCGGAGCGGTCGAGGCGGCCGAAGAACAGCGGCGTGTCGGGGTGGTCGGCCAGGGCGGCCACCCGCTGGTCGAGCAGCGACTGGAGGATCTGCTGCGAGACCCAGTCGCCCGCCGCGTCGGCCGACAGCGACTGGGCGTGCGCGCGCATCGCCCGCAGCGCGGCCCTGGAGTCGGCCAGGTGCGCCTGTTCGGCGGCGAGCACGACGGAGGGTAGGTCGGAGGGTATGTCGGGTGCCAACTGGTGTGCGGGCATGCGGAAGGGCCTCCCAGGTGAGAGTGGACGGAGGTGGTAGAGGTAGCGAGCGGGCCATTTTAGTCGTCGGCCGGGCAGGCTTCCACAGCATTTAGCCGGGGTACAGGCAGGGCGTGGGACGCGTCCACCGGGGCTTCTCGCCGATCATTCCCACCATCGCGAGTCTCCTGCTCGCGTCACTCTGGGGGCTGTCGGTGTTCGCGGGCTGGGGGCTGGAGGCGTTCTGCGCGGTGGGCGAGCCGGCGCCGGGCTGCGCCCGGCGGCTCGGCTCGGTCTCGGCGGTGTCGGGGCTGTTCGCCGTGCTGGCCGCCTGTTGTACGGCCGGTGCCTGGCTGGCCCCGCGGGCCAGGCAGGATCCACGCGTGTTCACCTGGTTCATGGGCGCCGGCCTGGCCGCCTGGATCGC
Source organism: Nonomuraea sp. CX421 (assembly GCF_059358955.1). Lineage (NCBI taxonomy): Bacteria > Bacillati > Actinomycetota > Actinomycetes > Streptosporangiales > Streptosporangiaceae > Nonomuraea > Nonomuraea sp. CX421. The sequence goes on from NZ_JCADBK010000019.1 coordinate 3,406, forward strand.
GGCCGAAGGAGTGCTCTTCGTCGGCGGTCTGCTCGCCATTGCGCGAACCTGAGAACTGGCCGATAAAACCGAAACATTCGGGCATATCAGGTGGATTTGTCGGATCATGAGGGTATGTCGCTGGGCGGTTGATTGCGGCGGCAACAGTACGCAGGTGAGGGGGGTGGTTCGATTGTCGACGGCCCGCGGAGTCTCGTGGACGTGACACGAATGCCGGTGCCTGGCCGCTCCGAGGATGAGCGGCCGGGCCTCACACCCCGCCGAGCACGTCGTCGGCGTCGATGATCTGATAGGCGTAACCCTGCTCCGCCAGAAACCTCTGCCGGTGCGCCGCGAACTCCTGGTCGACCGTGTCCCTGCTCACCACCGTGTAGAAGCGCGCCCCGCCGCCGTCGGCCTTGGGCCGCAGCACCCGCCCGAGCCGCTGCGCCTCCTCCTGGCGTGACCCGAACGTGCCCGACACCTGGATGGCCACCGCGGCCTCCGGCAGGTCGATGGAGAAGTTGGCCACCTTGGAGACGACCAGCACCTGGATCTCCTTGTCGCGGAAGGCCTGGTAGAGGCGCTCCCGCTCCTTGACCCTGGTCTCGCCCTTGATGACCGGCGCGTTGAGGTGCTCGCCCAGCTCGTCGAGCTGGTCGATGTACTGGCCGATGACCAGCACCTGCTCGCCCAGGTGACGGCGGACCAGCGCCTCGGTGACGTGGGTCTTGGACGGCGTGGTGGCGCAGAACCGGTAGCGCTCCTCGGACTCGGCCATCGCGTAGGCCAGCCGTTCCTCGTCGCTGAGGGTGACGCGGACCTCCACGCAGTCGGCGGGCGCGATCCAGCCCTGGTTCTCCATCTCCTTCCAGGGCGCGTCGTAGCGCTTGGGACCGATCAGCGAGAACACGTCGCCCTCGCGGCCGTCCTCGCGCACCAGCGTCGCGGTCAGGCCCACCCGGCGGCGGGCCTGCAGATCGGCGGTCATCCGGAAGATCGGCGCGGGCAGCAGGTGCACCTCGTCGTAGACGATCAGGCCCCAGTCGCGCGCGTCGAACAGCTCCAGGTGGCTGTAGACGCCCTTACGCCTGGTCGTCATCACCTGGTAGGTGGCGATCGTGACCGGGCGGATCTCCTTCTTCGTGCCCGAGTATTCGCCGATCTCGTCCTCGGTGAGCGAGGTGCGCTTGATCAGCTCCTGCTTCCACTGGTGGGCGCTCACTGTGTTGGTCACCAGGATCAGCGTGGTGGCCCGGGCATGGGCCATGGCCGCCGCTCCGACGATCGTCTTGCCGGCGCCGCAGGGGAGCACGACCACGCCGGAGCCGCCGTGCCAGAACGCGTCGGCTGCCTCCTGCTGGTAGGGCCGCAGGTTCCAGCCGTTCTCGGCCAGCTCGATCGGGTGGTGCTCGCCGTCGACGTAGCCGGCCAGGTCCTCGGCCGGCCAGCCAAGCTTGAGCAGCGCCTGCTTGACGTTGCCCCGGTCGCTCGGGTGCACGATGACCGAGTCGGCGGTCAGGCGCTCGCCCAGCATCGGCTGGATCTTCTTGGACCGCAGCACCTCTTCGAGCACGGCCCGGTCGGTGGAGGTCAAAACCAGGCCGTTGACGGGGTCCTTCTCCAGCTTGAGCCGGCCGTACCTGGCCATGGTCTCGGCCACGTCCACGAGCAGCGCGTGGGGCACCGGATAGCGGCTGAAGCTGATCAGCGCGTCGACGACCTGCTCGGCGTCGTGGCCGGCGGCTCGCGCGTTCCACAGCGCGAGCGGAGTGACACGGTAGGTGTGGACGTGCTCGGGCGCGCGCTCCAACTCGGCGAACGGCGCGATCGCCTTGCGGCACTCGTCGGCCTTCTCGTGGTCGACTTCGAGGAGCAGCGTCTTGTCCGACTGGACGATGAGCGGGCCGTCGTTCACTGACATCCCTTCAAACGGTTGACGCCTATCCAACACATCCGAGGGCAAGAACAGTCCCCGAACAGGCAATCAGCTGGGCTCTTCGTCGAAATAGCCGTTGAAACCGAGGAAGAGGAACGTGGCGATCGTCAGCACGAAACCCGTGGCGAACAGGACCCAGCTCCACACGAGCATCCCACGGGCCGCCTCGGGCTCGGTGGTGGTGCGGCCGAGCGCCATCCCCGAGAGCACGGCGCCGGGGATGGCGAGGATGTTGCAGCAGGAGACGATGGCGAGAAGGTTGAGCACGAGCGCGACGATCGCCTGGGCCCTCGGCCCCTCGGAGTGGGGTCGCGGCGGCGGTCCGTAGCCGTAGTCCTGACCGTAGTAGGGAGGTGGCTGCTGTCCGTACGGCGCCCCGTAGGGCTGGTACGGATAGTCACCGGGCGGATCCTGGTTCACGTGTTCACCTCCTGACGGTCAACATTTATCACGGAATAAGCACGCGTTCGGTCGAGATCGCTTCTTGGCCGGAGTCGATCAGCCCAGCCGCGACCGCAGGGCCTTGCGGTCGAGCTTGAGCACGCTGGTGACCGGGATCGAGTCGACGAACGTGATCTCGCGGGGATACTTCACCCGGCCCACCCGGTCGCGGGCCCACTCGATCAGCTCCTCGGCCGCGACCGTGACCTCCGGCCTGAGCTGCACGAACGCCACGACCTCCTCGCCGACGCGCGGGTCGGGACGGCCGACGACGCCCGACATCAGCACGTCTGGATGGGTGTTGAGCGCGTCCTCGACGTCACGCGGGAACACGTTGAACCCGCCCCGGATGATCAGGTCCTTCTTCCGGTCGACGACGTAGAGGTAGCCGTCGTCGTCCAGGCAGCCGATGTCGCCGGTGCGCAGCTCGCCGCCGGTCATCGTGGTGCCCTCGGGGTCGGCGGCGTGCTCGCCCCAGTAGCCGAGCATCAGCGAGTCGCCCGCGACGCAGATCTCGCCCGGGTCGCCGGGCTCGGCCTCGTCGCCGGAGGAGTCGCGGATCGTCACCTTGTAGCCGGGCAGCGGCAGCCCGACGCTGCCCACCCGGCGCCGGCCCGGCGGGTTGAAGGTGGTGACGGCGCTGGTCTCGGTCATGCCGTAGCCCTCGAGGATCTGCACGCCCGGCATCCGGCGCTCGAACTCCTCCAGCACCTCGCGGCCGAGCGGCGCCGCCCCGCAGGTCAGGAAGGCCAGGTCGGGCAGCGGATGCCGCTCCAGGGGCTCGGCCAGCAGCATCTGCAGCATCGCGGGCACCACCGTGCCGTAGCGCACGCGCTGCTCGGCGGCCAGCGTCAGGAACACCTGGGGATCGAACCAGCGCATCAGCACCGCCTGCTGCGGCACGGTCGCGTGCATCCCGGCGATCGTGACGATCAGCCCGTACGCGTGCGAGAGCGGCACCGGCACGATCGCGCGGTCCATGCCCTCCTGGTGGGACATCGCGTAGGAGTCCTTGGCCACCTGCCACAGCCCGTGATGGCTGAGCATGACGCCTTTGGCCTTGCCGGTGGTGCCGCCGGTGTACATCAGCGCGGCCAGGTCGGCGGGGTCACGCGGCACGGGCCCGTGCTCGGCGGCCCGCTCCAGCTCGCCCGTGTCGACGAAGACCGGGACGCCGGGACCGCCGGCCAGGGCCGCCTCGACCGTGGGCACCAGCTCCGGCGAGGTCACGATCGCCGCGGCGCCGCTGTCGGTCAGGATGTGACGCAGTTCCTCGGCCCCCACGAGGAACACCACCGGCGTCACCACCGCGCCGGCCGCCCAGAGCGCCTGGTAGATCAGCGGCACCTCGGGCGAGTTGGCCATCATCACCACGACCCGGTCGCCCGGCCGGATCCCCGCCTCGACGATCCCGCCGCACACCCGGCGCGCCCGCTCGGCCAAGGCGTGGCTGCGATGCCAGACCCCGTCGTAGAACACCGAGTCGAAGTCGTCGAACCTGCTCCAGGACTCCTCGGCCAACCGGCCCAGCGTCAGCTCGCTCACGACGTCTCCTCCGCCGGCCCGACCCGGGCGGCCTCTCCGCGCCCGTACCTGATCCAAACCTTGCCTGATCACCGCGGGACGTCAAGACAGGCCGGCGACCCCGGTGATGCGATGCAGGGCGAAGCGGTGCACGGCGGCCCTCGTCTCGTCGTAGGCCGTCAGGTAGCCGCCCTCCATCCTGGCCGGCTCCAGGATGCGGGAGGTGGCGTTGCCCTGGGAGTCGAGGTAGCCGATCCACACCCGCACGCCCTGCCTGATCGCGTCCTGCAGAGCCGAGATCGTGGCCGTCGCCGGGCCTCGCGGGACGCTGCCGCCTGGGGCCTCGACCGGCTCGCGCCGGGCCAGGTGGGCGGCGTCGCCGGCCCGCAGCGCCCGCACGGCCGCGGTCGCCACCTCAGGGTCGAGGCCGTTGGGGGAGGAGACCACCCGGGCGGCGGGCAGCGCCTCGACGCGCCTGCTGTCGAGCTGGGAGATGATCACGTCGCCGTCGATCGACTCGGCCACCGGCGCGTAGCCCATCGCGCGCAGCGAGTCGACCAGCGTGGCCCTGGGGGTGCGGGAGGCGATGACGGTCGGGGCCAGCCGGCGCAGCCGCAGCGCGGCCGAGCGGCGGTCGGCGGTGATCTGGTCGAGCAGGGCCGGGTCGTCGCAGCGTACGTAGGCGCTGGCGGTGCCGACCCGGATCCGGCCGTGACGCCGGGCCACGTCGGTGACCAGGTAGGACAGCGCCTGCGGCACCGGAGTGGCGGAGTGGCGCTCCAGCATGGAGAGCAGCTCGTCGCCGCCCTGCCCGGCGTCGAGGGCGCGCCGGATGGAACCGTCGCTGAACCGGTAGACGGTCGCGGTGCCCTTGGACTCGACGTCGGCGGCCAGCGTCATCCAGCGGTTGAGCCCGCTGGTCAGCGGGCCCGGCGCGACCGCGGTGAGGTCGGCCTGGAGCAGCACGTGGTCGACGGGCTCGGGCAGCAGCGGCGCGAGCGCGGCGGCGGCGTCGTCGCCGGCGAGCAGCGCCCGCGCGTGACCGGACAGCACGCCGAGCCCGGTGAAGCCGAGCTGCTCGGCCTCGCGCAGCGCGAACTCGGTGAGCTGCTCGCGCAGCGGGCCGCGGCGGCGTGGCTGCTCCCAGGCCAGCCGGTCGAGCACGGAGTCGCGGGTCGGTGCGAGGCCGGGGGCCGAGGCGAGCACGCCCAGCGTCGCCGCGCGCACCGCAGGCATCGAGGACCTGCGCAGATCGGTGTGCAGGGCGTTGAGCGGGCGGTCGCGCTCGTCACGCTCGCCGACCAGCCCGGGGACGCGGTCCATGTGCAGCCAGGCGCGCGCCAGCGCCACCCACCGGTCGGCCGTCGCCCTGACCCGCCACAGGTCGTAGCCGTTGGTCGGCAGCCATTCGCCGTCGACGCCGCCGCCCGCGGCGACCAGCCCGGCCGCGTGGGCCACCTCCACGACCAGCGCCGCCGCCCAGTCGGGCAGGTCGAGCTCGGTCGCGGTGCGCTTCATGTCGCGCACGCCCAGCCCGCCGGTGCGCAGCACGCCCGGCGGCTCGACGCTCCACCGCTCGCACAGCTCCTCGACCGCCCGGACGAACGCGAACGCCTGCCCCGCCGCCGTCGCGTCGGCCAGCCTGGGATCGCGTGTGGCGCCCTCCAGCGCGGGAGGCACGGGCAGCAGGTCGCGGTGCACCCGGCCCTGACGCAGGTGCAGGCCGACCTCGCGGGGCAGTGCCACGCTCTCCTCACCCGTGGCCGCCAGCAGCCCGCGGGCCAGCAACTGCTCGATCGGCGAACGGGCGGAGCCGAGACGCACCTCGCGCCGGGCGTTGGGCACCCGGCCCGTCGGCGGCCCCCAGGCGAGCTGGTCGAGCGCCGCCCGGGCCTCGTCGGACACCTCGGCGATCAGCCGGCCAGGCTCGGCCAGGGCCGCGGCCAGGCGTTCCCTGCCGGTGCCCGGAGTGCCGGGCGCGATCTCGTCGGCCATCTCGTCGAGCTGCTCGGGCGGGTGGTGCCGGAACACCTCGGCGGCGGGCGGCCCGAGCCCGGCGGGGTCGTCGAGCGCCTTGCGGACACCGGGGGCCAGGTCCAGCCCGTCGTCGGGGCCGTACACGAGCGCCAGGTCACGCAGCCGGTCGAGCGCGACCGACAGAGCGGGCTCCGGCTCTGCGCCGGTGAGCGCGCGGCCGAGCAGGCCGGCCAGCCCGGACCGGGTCATGGGCTCGGTTCGTACGGCCAGCGTCTCGACGACGGCCAGCGTGAAGCGGTCGAGCCGGTCGAGCACCCTGGCGATCGCCGAAGGACTGCCCGCCCGTGAGGCGAGGCCCTCAAGGTGGGCGGGCACCGGGGTGATCAGCTCAGGACGCGCGGAGACGAGCGCCCGCAGCTGCTCGTCGGTGCGCCCCCTGATCCACTCCGTGAACTCCATCGTTGCCATGGTATGTCCCTCCCGATCGAGGCAGCATGGCTCACGCGATCGAGCGAGCGGACCGGTCGTGCTCGTCCTGTTGAGCTGGGGCTGGGCGGTGCGCGGTCGGCTGATCGGGCTTGGCGCGCTCGGGCCGGTCCACCGCCTGCCCGGCGTCAGCCGACCGGGGCCGGGCTGGGCAGCAGGCCGACCGCCAGCCGTACCCACGCGTCGACGAATTGGTCCTTCTCGGTGCGGCCGGGAGACTCGCCGACGGTCTCCTGGAAGAGCCGGTAGTGCACGACCGAGCCGCCCAGCACCGTGGAGATGCCGTTCCAGTCGACCTGGGCGTCGCGATATTCGGGCTGGGCGCGGAACCAGGTGGTGATGGCGTCGAACATGGGCTGCAGCAGCCCCTCACGCACGGTCGCGACCAGCTCGGGGAACTGGCTCAGGTCGCGGAAGAACACCCTGGTCAGCTCGGACTCCTCGCGCACCTTGGCCAGCCCGGCGCGGCACACGCGCGACAGCCGCGCCTCCAGGTCGGTGGAGGTCTCCATGTCGCCCAGCTCGGCCAGGCTCGCGGCCACCTGGATGCGGGTGCGCGCGGCGTGCTCGTTGATCACCGCGGCGAGCACCTCGTACTTCGACTTGAAGTGCCGGTAGAGCCCGCCCGCGCCGGGAGAGAGCCCGGCCGCGGCCTCGATCTCGGCCACGGACGTCGCGGAGTAGCCTCGCTCGGCGAACAGCCGCAGCGCCTCGTCGATGATGCGCTCGCGGGTGGTCATGGTCGTGCCGGTCCTGGTCGGCACGTTGCGAGCCCTCTCGGACCGAGCTCCTGCGCCTGACGATCTGGTCATGTCCTGCGTGACACCTCCGTTAGGAGCGTAGTCGTCGTGGCACGGTGCGCCGGTTCGGCCCTGCCGCGACCGTGCCGACGGGCGACCAGACCGGCGCGGCTCCCGATAAGTAATTCCTTTCTGCCCATTCCGAACGGTCCCACAACAAGCGCCGTTACGCGTGACTCCCGGAGGTTTGGCATCCTGCGATCTGTGATGACTTCGGTGGGTTTCGATCTGGACATGACATTGGCGGACACGCGATCGGGCATCGCCGCGGTCTACGACGAGGTCGCGGCCCGGCTGGGCGTGCCCATCGACAGCAAGGCGATCATCACCAGGCTCGGGCCGCCGCTGGAACACGAGCTGGCCAACTGGCTGCCGGCCGAGGCGATCCCGGCCGCGGCCACCCTGTTCAGGGAGATCTATCCGGAGGTGGCCGTGCCGGCGCACACCGCCATGGCGGGAGCGCGCGAAGCCATCGAGTTCGTACGCGCCGGGGGCGGCAAGGTCATCGTCGTGACCGGCAAGAACCTCAGAGACGCGACCAGCACGGTCATGACGCTCGGTTTCGAGGTCGACGAGGTCGTCGGTTCGGTCTTCGGAGCCGCGAAAGGCTCGGCACTCGCGCGCTTCGGCGCCGCCGCCTATGTTGGTGACCATGTCGCGGACATCGAGGCGGCGCGGGCCGGGGGCGCGGTCAGCGTCACGGTCGCGACCGGCCCGTACACGGTGGAGGAACTACGTGCTCACGGAACGGATGTGGCACTGACCGACCTGACCGAATTCGCCAGTTGGTTCGCGAGCTGGCGGTCTCCGCACGAAGTCGGGTAATTGTCCGTCAATTACCCGGTCGCCCTGGAGCGCTGCGGGGCATAACCTACATCCATTCATCCTTTTCGACTGTTTGAACGAGGTCCCTCCTGTGCCGAGTGGCAAGGTCAAGTGGTACGACGCCGACAAGGGGTTCGGCTTCCTCACCCGTGACGACGGCGGTGAGGTTTTCGTGCATTCCTCCGCGCTGCCTGCCGGTGCCGGGCCACTCAAGCCTGGCCAGAAGGTCGAGTTCGGCGTGGCGGAGGGCCGGCGCGGCCAGCAGGCCCTCTCGGTCAGGATCCTCGAGCAGCCGCCGACGCTGGCCAAGGCGAAGCCCAAGGGCAAGCGCAAGAAGCCGGACGAGATGGTCGTCATCGTCGAGGACCTGATCAAGCTCCTCGACGGGGTCTCGACGTCCTACCAGCGGGGCAAGCAGCCCGACCCCGTCCACGCCAAGAAGATCGCGCAGGTGCTGCGGGCCGTCGCCGACGACCTCGACGCCTAGGCGTTGGGGTTGGTCAGCGGCTTGGTGGGGTCCATGGTGTCACCGCGGTTGTCCGGCAGGCCGGCGTGCCTGCCGGACAGGTCGGCGTGGTGGCGCCGGTTGGCCGCGCGGATGCGCTGACGCCGGCGGACGATCAGCCAGGCGAGCGCCGCGGTCAGCGCCACGGCCAGCGTGACCAGCCCGGCCACGCTGTTCTGGGCGAGTGACAGCACCAGCCCGACCAGCCCGCCGAACACCCAGGCCAGCTGCAGCAGCGCCTCGACCACGCCGAAGGTGGACGAGCGCACCTCCTCGCCGATCTCGCGCTGCACGATCGCGTCGAGCGCCAGCTTGCCCAGCTCCTGGGCGAACGCGGTGACGACCGAGATCAGCACCGCCGTCCACAGGCCGAAGAACACGGCGGTCGCGATCGTCGTCAGGCCGGTGAAGGTCAGCGTGAGCAGCACGATCAGCTGCGGCGAGTGGTTGCGCGTCCAGTTGGCGACCACCGCGCCGACCAGGCCGCCCAGCCCGGCGGCCGCCGCGAGCAGCGCGATCGTCTTGGGCACGTCGAAGAACGGGTCGGGCGGAGCCAGCCACGGCACCCCCTTGTCCTGCACCAGGAACAACAGGAAGAACAGCAGAAAACCGGAGAACAGCCGGATCGCCACGTTGGCCCAGACCGCCTCGGCGACCGTGGGGCCCACGTTGAGCAGGGTGCGCCAGCGCGGCGGCCGGCCCTCCTCGGCCTCCTCCTCCAGGTCGGGCGAGTCGACGTGCCGCGGCAGGCGTACGGCGAAGACCCCGACCAGGAGGAACACGACCATCGCGATGCGCAGCAGCGTGGCGCTGCCCAGCCAGGCGGCCAGGCCCGCGCCCACGGGCACCAGCACCCCGGCCGAGACGAGCGAGAACAGCGCGACCCGCGCGTTGGCGGAGACCAGCGTGATGTCGGCGGGCAGGACACTCGGCATGATCGCCGCGCGTGACACGTTGTACGCCTTGGACAGCACCAGCACGCCCAGCGCCCCGGCGAACAGCGTCACCAGGTCGCCCGGCCCCACGGCGGCGGCCATCGCGAAGCAGAGCAGGCCCCGGCCGAACAGCGTGCCCGCCATGACGTAGCGGCGGCCGGACCGGAACCGGTCGAGGATCGGCCCCACGAACGGCGCCAGCAGCGCGAACGGCAGCATCGTGATGACCAGGTAGAGCGCGACGGGGCCGCGGGCCTCGCCCACGGGCAACCCGAAGAAGACGGTGCTCGCGAGCGCGACCGTGACCAGCGCGTCGCCCGCGCTGTGGCCGGCGGTGAGCTCGATCAGCCGGCCGAGGCCGGTGCGGTCGGCGCCGTTGGCATGGGTCAGTCGGCGGGCGGCCCTGCCGATATTGCGGGCGCCCCTGGCGGTGGCCTGACCTGCGCGCACGCCGCCGCCGACGGTGGCCCGGCCGGCGCGGACGGTCGCGCGACCGGCCTCGGCGACGCCGCGGCCGAGGCGTCGCGAGATGTCGCGCGTCTTGTCCCACCCACCCTCCACGCATACAAGTCTTACCCGATCGGAGATCGGACTCGGCGCCGGATGGGCACTGTGGGTGTCGGCGGGTCCGGGCATGGGTGAGAATGAAAGTGTGAGCGAACAGCACCTTTCGGCGGAGGCGGCCCGATGAGCCGGACCAGGACACGTGTCTCCGTCCCCGACCAGGCCTGTGTCGCCGCGGTCGACCTGGCGCGTGCCGCGGCCGAGGAGTTGGCGCGGCCGGGTGAGCCGGGCGAGCATCTCGGCTACGAGGCCGAGGGCGACCGCATCGTCACCCACTACTTCGCCTGCCTCGACCGCGCCTACCGAGGCTGGCGGTGGGCGGTGACCGTGACCCGCGCCTCGCGCGCCAAGAAGGTCACGGTCAGCGAGGGCGTGTTGCTCCCCGGCCCCGGGGCGCTGCTGGCCCCCGAGTGGCTGCCGTGGAGCGAGCGGCTGCGCCCCGGCGACCTCGGCGTGGGCGACCTGCTGCCGACCTCCGAGGACGACGACCGTCTCGTGCCCGGCTACACCGAGACCGACGACGACGTAGAGCACCAGATGGTTTTCGAGTACGGCCTGGGCCGGGCACGTGTGCTCTCGGCCATCGGCAGGGAGCGGGCTGCCAGGCGCTGGCACTCCGGCGAGCACGGGCCGCACACTCCGATCGCACACGCCGCTCCCGCGCAGTGCTCCACCTGCGGCTTCTACTGGCTGCTGGCCGGCGAGCTCCGGCTGTCGTTCGGGGTCTGCACCAATGAGTACGCCCCCGACGACGGCAAGGTGGTGGCCGCCGACCACGGCTGTGGCGCCCACTCCGAGGCCGCGGTCATGCCACCGGCCGTCGAGCAGGCCACGCCGATCCTCGACGACCTGGGCTTCGACCTGATGGAGGTGGAGGCCGGCTCGGTCGACGAGACGGCCACCGAGGAGCTCGGCCACTCCTGATCCCGTTTCGTCAGGGAGTGTCGGTGCGGGCCGCTAGCCTACGGTGGCCCCCTACCCTCTATCAGGATCGTGATCGATGACCGACACCTTTGGCACCGACCGGATGCGGGCCGCCGTGCTCGCCGCCTGGACGGCCTCGCCCGCCCGTTTCCGCGAGGACGCCAACGCCGAGGAGGACTTCGCGCTCGGCGGCTACCGCGACCGGCTGATCGTGGAGCTCGCGCAGAACGCCGCCGACGCGGCTCTGCAGGCGGGCAACCCCGGGGTGCTCCGGCTGACGTTGCGTGACGGCGTGCTGACGGCCGCCAACACCGGCGCGCCGCTCGACGCGACCGGGGTGGAGGGCCTGTCGACGCTCCGCGTCTCCGGCAAGCGTGACGACGCGGGGGCCGCCGGCCGGTTCGGTGTCGGCTTCGCCGCGGTCGTGTCGGTCTGTGATGAGCCGTTCATCTGCTCCCGTGACTCGGGGGCGGTCCGCTGGTCCCGCGACGAGACGGCCGCGCTGGTGTCCTCGGTGCCGTCGCTGGCCGCCGAGCTGACCTCCCGCTCGGGCCACGTGCCCCTGCTCCGCCTCCCCTTCGCGGCCGACCCGCTGGAGGTGCCCGAGGGGTTCGACACGCTCGTACGCCTCCCGCTGCGTGACGAGGCGGCCGTCGCGGCGGTCCGGCGGCTGCTGGAGGAGGCGAGCCCGGCCCTGCTGCTGGGCCTGCCGGCGCTGACGAGCATCGAGATCGACCTCGACGGCTCGGTCCGCACGGTGGTCGCCGACGGCTGGCACGTGGTGTCGGAGTCGGGCGCGTTCACACCCGACCAGGTGGCCGCCCTGTTCGCCGACCGGCCGACCGAGGAGCGGGCCCGTCCGTTCTGGTCGCTGCGCTGGGCGGTGCCGCTCGCCGGCGCCCCGGGCGAGCCGGCCTCGGGCGAGCCGACCTCGGGGGAGCCGACCTCAGGAAAGTCGGCCTCGGCGGAGCCTGGGCCGCTGCCCGCGACCGTGCCGCCCGTGGTGCACGCGCCGACCCCCAGCGACGAGCCGCTCGACCTGCCGGCGCTGCTCATCGCGTCGTTCCCGCTGGCCACCGACCGGCGCCACGTGGCCAAGGGGCCACTGACCGACTTCCTGGTCGAGCGGGCCGCCGACGCCTACGTCAGGCTGCTCCAGGAGCTGCCGCGCACGCCCCGGCTGCTCGACCTGGTGCCCTCGCTCATGGGCAAGGGCGAGCTCGACGCCCGCATCCGCCGCGCCATCCTGCGACGGCTGCCCGAGGTCCCGCTGCTGCCCGCCCTGTCGGCTCCCGCGCCGGCCGTGCAGACGCCGTCGTTCGCCGACGCCGAGGTCTACGAGCCCGACGCCGAGTGGCGGGTCGAGCATCCGGCCAGGGAGCCGCACGCGGACGGCTGGGTCGTGACCGGCCGGGAGGCCGCGGTGGTCGCCGGTTCGGGTGAGCTGCTGGCGGTCATCGCCGCGTTCGTCCCGGGGCTGCTGCCCGCGGGCTGGCCCGCCCGGCACCCCGCGATGGGGTCGCTCGGCGTACGCCGGGTCGAGCTGGCCGAGGTGGTCGACCTGCTGTCCGGTGAGGCGGTCGAGGGCAGGGAGCCGGGCTGGTGGCGCTCCCTCTACGACGTGTTGCCCGCCGACGACCCCGAGTCGCTCGGCGCGCTGCCGGTGCCGCTGGCCGACGGCCGCGTGGTGCGCGGCCCGCGCGGCACGCTGATCCTCGACCTCGCCGGCACGGGCTCATCGGGGGCCGGGCTCGATTTGACGCCGCTGGGGTTGCGCATCGTGCATCCCGAGGCGGCCCACCCGGTGCTGCTCAGGCTCGGTGCCGCCGAGGCCACGCCGCGCACCGTTCTCGAGGACCCGATCACCAAGGCGGCCGTGTCGGAGTCGCTCGACAGCTCCGACCCCGAGCCTGTGGCGCGGGCCGTGCTCTCGCTGGTCGAGGCCGCGGGGCTGGCGCCCGGCGAGGCGCCCTGGCTGGGCGGGCTGGCGCTGCGCGGAGCCGACGGCGAGCTCTATCCCGCGGGCGAGCTGATGCTGGCCGAGGGCGCGCTGGCCGGGCTGCTGGAGCCTGACACGCACCTCGGCGTGGCAGCGCCCGAGCTGGAGGAGACCTACGGATCCCGGGTGCTGGCCGCCGCCGGTGTGCTCGACGGGTTCGCCGTGGTGCACGACTCCGACGTGCTGCTCGACCACGACGACTGCGACCATGACCTCGACGGCGAGGACGAGTGGCTTGACCATGTGCTCGACCTGCTGCCCGAGCTGGATGTGCCGCCCGTGGTGCCGGAGTTCGCGGCGGTGCGCGATCTGGAGCTGGTCGCCGACTGGCAGGCCGCGCTGACGCTGCTGACCAGGCCGCCGCTGCGGGCCGCGCTCCATCCGCTGCGGGTCGAGGGCGTCGAGGTGCCGTCCTACACGGCGTGGTGGCTGGCCGGTCACCCCGTGCTGGGCGGGCGCCGGCCGCGCGAGCTGCGGCTGCCCGGCGCCGACCCGCTGCTGCAGGGCCTCTACGGCGACGCCCCGGCAGGGCTCGACGAGGGCGCGCTGGCGATGCTGGGTGTCCGCACCACGCTCGCCGAGCTGCTCGACTCGCACGGCGGCCCCGAGGAGCTGCTCGACCTGATGGCCGACGAGTCGATCGAGGTCGACCGGGCCCAGCTGCGCGCGCTGTGGATCGCCCTGGCGGCCGTCGCTCCCTCGCGGGTGGCGCCGCCGTCGCGGGTGCGGTCGGTGCTGCGGGGCGAGATCGTGGTGGCCGCCGCCGACGACGCCGTGGTGGTGGAGGCCCCCGACCTGCTCCAGCTGGTCGCCGACCACGCGCTGGTGCTGGCCCCCTACGACCTGGCCGAGTCGCTGTCGGAGCTGCTCGATCTGCCGCTGGCCGGCGAGCTCGCGCCCGGCGAGGTCACCTCCGAGGGCGAGGTCCGGCAGGTGCCGCCCGAGGTGCGCTCCCTGCTCCCGACGGCCCCCGAGACCTACGTCGAGCACGACAAGCTGCTGGTCGACGGCGTCGCCTGTACATGGCGGTTCTTCGAGGGATCGGTGCACTGCACCGGTGTCGAGGGGCTGGCCCGCGGCCTGGCGTGGGCGACCGGCCAGTGGAACGACCGGCTGGCGGTCGCCGCGCTGCTGCGCGACCCGACCGCCGTGCCGCTCCTGCTGGCCGAGGCCGACCTGTCCTGACCGGTCCGCCGCTCAGCCGGCCGGGCGGGTGGACGGCCGGCCCGCCCGTTCAGCGGGCGGGCAGGTGGAGCGACAGGTCCGCCACTCAGCCGGCCGGGCAGGTGGCGCCCTGGCCGGGCGTCTTCCCGGTGAGCAGGTAGGCGTCGACCAGGCGGGTGACGCAGGTGCTGCCGCTCAGATAGGCGCCATGGCCCTCGCCCTCGTAGGTGACCAGGACGCCCGTCTTGAGCTGCGCGTTGAGTGTGGTGGCCCAGCGGTAGGGGGTGGCCGGGTCGCCCTTGCCGCCGATCACCACGATCGGCGCGGAGCCGGTGGCGTCGATCTTTTTGGCCTCGTCGTCACCGGGTGCCGGCCAGTCCTCGCAGGGCGCGGCGGTCCCTTCGACGGCCAGGATCGGGAAGATCTGCTCGATCCGGTCGTTGATCCTGGCCGTCTCGGCGGCGGTCGGGCGCTCGGTGGTGTCCGCGCAGTTGATCGCCTGCAGGCTGCTCATCGCGGTCGAGTAGGTGCCGTCGGGCCTGCGGCCGGTGTAGGAGTCGGCCAGCGCCAGCAGCGTGGCGCCGTCGCCCTTGAGGGCCGCCGCGGCGGCCTGCTCCAGCATCGGCCAGGTGGCCTTGGCGTACAACGGGGTGATGACGGCGAGCTGGGCCAGGCCGTAGGTGAGGCTGCGGTCGCCGACCTGGAGCGGCTTCGTCTTCAGCCCGTCGAGCAGCCCCTCCACGGTCCGCTCGACGGCCGCCGGGCTCGTGCCGAGGTCGCAGCCCTGGGCCACGCAGTCCTTGGCGAACGCCTCGAAGGCCTGGTCGAACCCGGTGGCCTGGATCGCGGCCCGCTCCTCGAAGGTCACCGCCGGGTCGTAGGCGCTGTCGAGGACGAAGCGGCCGACGTTCTTCGGGAACTTCGTGGCGTAGACGGCGCCGAGGTGCGTGCCGTACGAGAGGCCGAAGTAGTTGAGCTTCTGTTCGCCGAGGGCGGCGCGGATCAGGTCGAGGTCGCGGGCGGCGTTCACGGTGCCGACGTGGGGCAGCACCTTGCCCGAGTTCTTCTGGCAGGCGGTGGGGAGCTCCTTGGCCAGCCTGTCGCTCTCGGCGGCGCTGGGAGCGGCGAGGATCTCGGCCATCTGGCCGCCGCAGGTGACCCCGGCGCTGCGGTCGACGCCGCGCGGGTCGAAGCTGACCAGGTCGTAGCGGGTGCCGAGGCTGCCGAACGCCTGGGCGGCCTGGGCCAGGATGTCGACGCCGGAGCCGCCGGGGCCGCCGAAGTTGAACACGAGGGAGCCGGAGCGGTCGCCGCGGGCCTTGACGCGGATCAGCGCGAGGTCGATCTGGTCGCCGCCGGGCTCTGCGTGGTCGAGCGGCACCTTGATCGTGCCGCACTGGACGGAGTCGTCGGGCCGGGCCGGCTTGCCGTCGGGGCCGCTCAGGCCGGTGCACGTGCTCCAGGCGACCGTGCCGGTGTCCTTGACGGCCTCCTTCGCGGCGGGCCCCTCGGTGAGGCCGCATCCGGCGAGCGCCGTCAAGCACACGAGGGACGTGACTAATGTCTTGTTCATGTCATAAGGATGGTCTGGGTGTTGCGGCCCAGGTAGTGGCCTGTGACAGCTCTTGGCGATGACTTCGGGGATCGGCCGGAGATGACGTATGTCAACCGCGAGAGCGAGCGTGTCAGCCGCGAGAGGCCCGCCTGCGGACGTACCCGAGGCCGAGCAGGCCCAGGCCGACTCCCGCGACGCAGGTCCAGATCCACCAGGTGTCCTGCGGAGCCGGGCGGAAGACCAGCAGCACCGCCAGTGCGACCACCCAGAGCGCGATGCCCACGAGGACGGCCTTGCTGTCGTTGGTCTCGATGGGCTCGGGGTCGGGATGCCACTCGCGCTTCACGGGATCCAGCCTAGCTTCCAATCCGGTTTCGATCCGATCACCGGCCCTTTGCCCAGGTAGGCCACTTCTGTCACTCTTCGCGCGTGAGTGACATTAAGTCTAAAATCGACCAATTCTTCGCAATCTCCGCACGGGGCTCGACCATGTCCCGTGAGGTACGTGGCGGACTGGCCACGTTCTTCACCATGGCGTACATCGTCGTGCTGAACCCGATCATCATCGCCAACGGCAAGGACATCGAGGGCCAGGTCATCGGCGACGGCACGCAGCCCAACGTGGCGCTGGTGGCGGCGGGTACGGCCTTCGTGGCGGGCATCCTGACCATCCTCATGGGCGTCGTGGGCCGGGTGCCGTTCGCTCTGGCGGCCGGACTGGGGCTGAACGCCTTCGTCACCTTCAACGTCGCCACCCTGATGAGCTGGGAGGAGGCCATGGGACTGGTCTTCCTCGAAGGCATCATCATCGGCCTCCTGGTGCTGACCGGCTTCCGGGTGGCCGTGTTCAACGCCATCCCGGGCCAGCTGAAGACCGCCATCAGCGTCGGCATCGGCCTGTTCATCGCGCTGATCGGCTTCGTGGACGCCGGGTTCGTCCGCCGCGTACCGGCCGGGCCGCCGCTGGAGATGGGCATCGGGGGCAACCTGACCTCCTGGCCGATCTTCGTCTTCGTGGCCGGGCTGCTCGTGACCGCGGCGCTGGTCGCCCGCAAGGTGAAGGGCGCGATCCTGATCGGCATCGTCGGCACCACCGTGCTGGCCGTGCTCGTGGAACTGGGGGCCAAGGCAGGCCAGGCCACCGCCGAGAACCCGGGCGGCTGGCAGCTGAACGTGCCCACGATGCCGGAGCAGATCCTCGGCTTCCACAACCCGCTGACGCTCTTCACGGAGTTCGACCCGTTCGGCGCGTTCAGCCGCGTGACGGTGCTGCTGGCCGTCCTGCTCGTGTTCACGCTGCTCATCACCGACTTCTTCGACACCATGGGCACCATGGTCGGCGTCGGCAAGCAGGCCGGGCTGGTCGGCGAGGACGGGATGCTGCCGCGCACCAAGCAGATCCTGCTCGTCGACTCGCTCGGCGCCGCGGCGGGCGGTGCGGGCTCGGTGTCGTCGAACACGACCTACATCGAGTCGGCCGCCGGCGTGGGCGAGGGCGCGCGGACCGGCCTGGCCAGCGTGGTCACCGGGCTGCTCTTCCTGGTGGCGATCTTCTTCGCGCCGCTGGTGACGATCGTGCCGTACGAGGCCGCCGCGCCCGCGCTGGTCGTGGTGGGCTTCCTGATGATGACCGCGATCCGCGACATCGACTTCACCGACTACGAGCTGGCCATCCCGGCCTTCCTCACCATCGTCGTCATGCCGTTCACCTACTCGATCTCCAACGGTGTCGGCGCCGGTTTCGTCAGCTTCGTGCTGATCAAGCTGGTCCGGGGCAAGGTGCGGGAGATCCACCCGCTGATGTGGGTGGTCTTCATCCTCTTCGTGCTGTACTTCGCGCTCGGCCCGATCAAGGCGTTGCTCGGGCTCTGACCTGCTGGGAGCCGCCCCTTTCGATGGGGGCGGCTACCGGTGCGAGTGAAGATCTCCTCGGTGCGTACACGAGGTGGGGTGAAGGGCGGCATTGTTCTCCTATGCGTGGAGATGTGAAGTGTCCTGGCTGCGGTGCCGCCCTGGCCGGAGACCGGCCTCCCGCGCCCGCGTCGCCGCTCAGGTGCGCCGAGTGCGCGCTCCCGCTGTGGGGACCCGTCGCGCACGAGTTGTGGCGCGTGGATGAGGCGCTCGCCGGGATACGTCTCCAGGAGACGCGGCTGCTGACCCGCAGGGAGGAACTGCTGGGCAGCCTGCGCGCCGGACGCACGGGGGAGACGGGCCCCTACCCGGGAGCCCCGGGTGGTCAGGGCGGTGGCGGGGGTGCGGGCCCGGATGCCCCGCCGTGGGCGGTCCCGGCGCCGGGCCCGCATGCTCCGCGGCCGGGGATCTCGGCGCCGGGCCCGGTCGCCCGGCCTCGGGAGGTCTCGGCGGGAGCCGTACAGAATCTGCTGCTCATTCTCGGCGGGCTGCTGCTGACGGTGGCGGCGGTGGTGTTCACCGTGGTGAGCTGGGGACTGCTGGGCATCGGCGGGCGGGCGGCCGTGCTGGCGGGGTTCACCGCGCTGGCGATGCTGGCGCCGGTCGTGCTGATCCGGCGCGGGCTCACCGCGACGGCCGAGACCGTGGCCGGGTTCGCCGTCGCGCTGCTGCTGCTGGACGGGTACGCGGCCAGGCGGGTCGGACTCCTTGGGGCCGACGCCATCGAACCGCTGGACTACGCGGCGGGGGTGTGCGGGCTCATCGCGCTGCTTCTGACGGCCTATGCCCGGGTCGTGCCGCTTCGCGGCCCCGCCCCGGTCGCCGTGGTGCTGGCGCAGCCGGTTCTTCCGCTGTTGGTCGAAGACGCCTCGGCCACCTGGCTGGTGGCCGCGCTGGTGGCCACGGCGGCGCTGGACGTCCCCCTGGTCCGGCGGGGCCGGACGGGGGTGCGGACGACGGCCGCTCTCTGCGGGAGCGCGGTCGCGACCCTCGCACTGCTGGGTGGCGTGCCGTACGCGCTCAGTGCCGAGTCCCCCGGGGAGGCGCTGGGCAGGTCGGCACCGCTGATCGCGCTGGTCCTGCTCGGTGCGTGGGTGGCGCGGAGCCTGGCCGGAGCGGGCAGGCGGGATGGGGAGACCTGGGCCTCGCTGGTCACCGTCGGGACCACGCTCGCGCTGATCGCCGCCCTGGCCGCGCCGGCGCAGGCGGCGTCGAGCCCGGACTGGATCCGTCTGGCCTACCTGGTTCCGGCGCTCGTGGTGGCGCTCGCCGCCACCTGGCTGCCCTGGCGCAAGGTGCGGTCGGCCGCCCTGGCCACCGGCGGGACGGTGGCGCTGCTGACCGCGCTGACGCTGCTGCCCCGGCTCGTGGTCACCCTGGTGACGCCGCTGGCCTGGCTGGACACCCTCTGGACCGGCACGTGGGCGGGCGAGCCGTGGCTGGGAGAGGTCACCTCTCCGGCGGACGTGGTGGTGCTCGGCGCGCTGGCGGCCGGCCTCCTGCTCGCGGCCGCGCGCTTGTCCTCGCGCCGCGTCGCCGCGCGGCAGGCCGCACTGCCGGGCGGCGCGAGCGATGGGGGGCCGGCGCGGACGGCGCTGATCGGCGCGCTCGTGTCCGGCGCACTCGCGGTCGCGGTCGCCCCCGCGGCCTTCGCGATGGTCCACCCGGCCGCGGTGGCGGTGCAGGTGCTGCTGGCCGCCGCCCTGGCCGTGGCCGCCCTGCTGGGCCGGAGGCCCTGGCGGGCGGTGGCCTGCGCGGTCGTCGCCGGCGCGGCCTCGGTGGAGGCGGTGGCGTACGCGTTCGGCAGCAGGCCGGCGACGCTGGTCGCGCTGCCGATCCTGGCGGTGCCGGCCGCCGCCCTGGCCCTGGCGGCCAGGGTGACGGCACTGCGGGTGTGGGGGCTGGGCGCCGCCGTGCTGTTGCTCGGCCTGGAGGCGACGGCGGTGGGGCTGGCGGTGGGCGCACAGGTCAGGGTGGCGGCGAGCGTGGGCTGCGCGGTGGCAGGAGTGCTCCTGCTGGGCAGGTCGCTGTGGCGGGGCCGGGCCGGTCGGGACGGGGCGAACCTGGAGTGGCTCAGGTATACGGGCACGGCCCTGTTGCTGCTGGCCTCGTGGTTACGGCTGTGGGCCGGAGAGGTCACCGTCGTGGAGGCGTACACCGTGCCGTGTTCGCTGGTCCTGCTGGGATTCGGCTGGTGGCGGCGGCAGAGTGCGCACATCTCGTCATGGGCCGCTTATGGCGCGGGGCTCTCCTGCACGATGCTGCCGAGCCTGTTGGCGGTCTACGCGGACACGGAATGGCGGCGGTCGCTCGCCCTCGGGGTGCTGGCGCTGGCGGTCCTGCTCGCCGGAGCCCGATCCCGGCTCCAGGCGCCCACGGTGATCGGTGGTGTCGCGCTCGCCGGGGTCGTGGTGCGGGAACTCGCTCCGTACGTGTCGGAGATGCTGCTCACGGTGCCGCGCTGGGTGCCGATCGCCGTGGGCGGGCTGCTCCTCGTGGCGGTCGGGGCGACCTACGAGGCGCGGAAGCGAGACCTGAAGCGGTTGCGGGACAGCCTGTCGAGGATGGGTTGACGTCCTCGCCCAAGGCGCTGCCCTGGCTCTGACCTGGCTCTGACCTGGTGCTGCCGGGCGGATGGCGAGCCCGCCCGGCCATGGTGCGGGAACCCCGGGGGGCGATAATGAGTTGGGGAAATATCCCGGCCTCCCGTATAGTTAGCAAAGGTAATGACTCATGCTAACCAAGAACCAGTCCCAAACGGATCTCCGCAGCGACGCGGGTCTGGCATCAGCTCTACGCGTCTCGATGGCGCGGCTCAACCGGCGGCTCAGGCGGCAGGCGGCGGTGCACTCGCTGACTCCCACGCAGTTCGCGACACTGGCCGCCGTCGAACGGCATTCCGGGATAACCCCCGGCGAATTGGCCGAGCTCGAAAAGGTGCAGCCACCCTCGATGACGCGGGTGGTCGCCGCGCTCGAGGCACGTGGGCTGCTCTCCCGTTCACCGCACCCGACCGACCGGCGCCAGGTGACCGTGACCGTGACCGAAGAGGCCCAGAGGCTGCTGAAGGAGGAACGCCGCCGCAAGGAGGCGTGGCTGACCCGGCAGCTCAAGGAGCTGACACCTCAGGAGCGGGCCATCCTCAGGCAGGCGGCGCCGATTCTGGAGAAGCTCAGCAGGATCTAGAGCCCGAAGAACCCGAGACCGGGATGTTCCGGTCGCTCAAGATTCGCAACTACCGCATGTTCGCCGCCGGAGGCGCCGTCTCCAACGTCGGCACCTGGCTCCAGCGCACCGCCCAGGACTGGCTGGTGCTGGAGCTCACCCACGGCAGCGCCGCGGCGCTCGGCACGGCCACTGCCCTGCAGTTCCTCCCGATGCTGCTGTTCGGCATGTTCGGCGGCGTGCTCGCCGACCGCTACCCGAAGCGGCCCATCCTCATCACGGCGCAGTCGATGATGGCCGGGCTCGCGCTGACCATAGGCGTGCTCACGATGATCGGCGCCGCCCAGGTCTGGCACGTGTACGTCATGGCGTTCGCGCTCGGGCTCATCTCCTGTGTCGAGGTGCCCACGCGCCAGGCGTTCGTGGTCGAGATGGTCGGCCGCAAGGACCTGAGCAACGCGATCGCGCTCAACAGCTCGATCTTCAACCTGGCCCGCGTGGTCGGCCCGGCGATCGCCGGCGTGCTGATCTACGTGCTCGGCGGCACAGGGCCGATCTTCCTGGTCAACGCCCTGACGTTCGCCGCGGTGATCTCCAGCCTGGTCTTCATGCGGAAGTCCGAGCTGCACCTCGCCCCGCCAGTGCCGAGGGCCAAGGGTCAGCTCCGCGAGGGGCTCAGGTACGTGCTCCAGCGCGAAGAACTGCTCATGCCGATCCTGCTGGTCGCCTTCGTGTCGATGTTCGCCCAGGCGTTCTCGATGTCCATCGCCCTGATGGCCCGCGAGGTCTTCAAGGCGGGGGCGTCGTCGTTCGGGATGGCGTCGAGCATGTTCGCGATCGGCGCCCTGGGCGGCGCGCTGCTCGCCGCGCGCCGGGCCCGGCCGTCGCGCCGGATGCTGGTCGCGGGCGCGATCGGGTTCGGGTTGTTCCAGATCGCCACCGGGCTCGCCCCCTTCTACCCCGTCTACCTACTGCTGCTGATCCCCACCGGCATCGCGCTCATCACCTTCAACACCTCCGCCAACGCCGGCGTCCAGCTCGCCACCGCGCCCGACATGCGCGGCCGGGTCATGGGCATCTACATGCTGGTCTTCACCGGTGGCGCGCCGATCGGCGCCCCGCTGGTCGGCTGGCTGTCCGAGCTGGGCGGCCCCAGGGCCGGCGTCATGCTCTCCGGCGTGCTGGTGGTGGTCGGCACCGGCCTGGCCATGCTGCTCACCCGGGTGATCACCGCCCGCAGGGCCAGGCTGACGCTGGCGGCGGCCTGAGCCCGTTGCACAATCAGTGGATATGAGGCTCTTCGCGGCCGTGGTGCCGCCGATCGGCGTGCTCGACGAGCTCGAACGGGCGATCGCCCCCTATGTCGGGCAGGTGGAAGGGCTGCGCTGGCCCGACCGCGACACCTGGCACATCACGCTGGCGTTCTTCGGCGAGGTGCCCGAACACGTGCTGCCCGGCCTCCAGGTCCGCCTGGCGCGGGCCGTACATCGTTACGACGCCCTGGACCTGGCCTTCACCGGGTTCGGGGCGTTCTCGTCCGCCCGCCGGGCCAGGGTGTTCTGGGCCGGGCTGTCCGGCGACCCGATGGGGCGGCTGGCTGACTCGGTCAGGGCCGCGGGCCGCCGGGCCGGCGCCGCGCAGACCGACGAGAAACGCTTCCACCCGCACCTGACGCTGGCCCGGTCCAAGGCCGAGACGGACCTCCGCCCGCTGGTCGAGGCGCTGTCGGGATTCAGCGGCTCGCCATGGCGGGCGGAAGGTGTCCGGCTCGTGCGCAGCCACCCGGGACCGCGGGTGAGGTACGAGTCACTGGGCGAATGGGCGCTGGCACCGGCGCGGCGGGGCTAGGCTCCACAGCGTGGACCGTCCTCGCCGCTGGCTGCTGCCCCTCGTGCTCGGCCTCCTCCTGTTGATCGTGGTCGTCGGCGCCGTGCTGGCCTGAGCCACCGGTCGTGATCACCCGAGCTACCAGGCGTAGTCCTCCGGCGCCGTCCGGTGGCCCGGGAAGATCTCGTCCAGCCGGGCCAGCGCCTTGTCGTCCAGCGTGATCTCCAAGGTCCGCATGGTGCCCTCAAGCTGCTCCAGCGTGCGCGGCCCGATGATCGGGGCGGTCACCGCGGGCCGCGTCAGCAGCCAGGCCAGGCCCACGTGCGCGGGGTCCTCGCCGAGGTCGTCGCAGAACTGCTCGTACTGCTCGATCTTGTCGCGGTGCTTCTCCAACTGCGCGACCATCTGGTCGGTCGCCGACCGGCCCTTGTCGATCTTGCGGAGCACGCCGCCGAGCAGGCCGCCGGCCAGCGGGCTCCACGGGATCACGCCGAGGCCGTAGTCCTCGCAGGCCGGCAGCACCTCCAGCTCGACCGCCCTGGTCAGCAGGTTGTAGTGCGACTGCTCGCTGACCAGGCCGAACGTGTTGCGCCTGGCGGCGGTCTCCTGGGCCTTGGCCAGATGCCAGCCGGCGAAGTTGGACGAGCCGACGTAGAGGATCTTGCCCTGCTGGCGCAGGATCTCCATGGCCTCCCAGAACTCGTCGAACGGGGTGTTCCGGTCGACGTGGTGTGCCTGGTAGATGTCGATGTAGTCGGTCTGCATGCGCTGGAGCGAGGCGTCGCACGCGCGGCGGATGTTCAGCGCGGACAGCTTGTCGTCGTTGGGCCAGTCGCCCATCGAGCCGTAGAGCTTGGTCGCGATGACCGTCTTCTCCCGGCGCCCGCCGCCCTGGGCGAACCAGTTGCCGAGGATCCGTTCGGTGATGCCCTCGCCCTTTTTCCAGCCGTACACGTTGGCCGTGTCGAAGAAGTTGATGCCCAGCTCGTGAGCCCGGTCCATGATCGCGAAGGAGTCTTCCTCGCTGGTCTGGGGGCCGAAGTTCATCGTGCCGAGGCAGAGTGGACTGACCTGGAGCCCACTGCGTCCGAGGTTCACGTAATCCATGCACTCCACCCTAGGCACCTGGAGTCCACTCCAGGCCATAGGCTCGTCCTGATGATCCCCGGCATCCCGCGTGCGGCGGTGCCCCTCTGCCTGTCGATCACCGGCATCTCCCGATCTGCTTTGGGCGCTCATGAACATTTCTTGGCTCTGACGAGAAATGATGGCCTGACTCCTTACATAGGCACAGATGTCCACTGATCGCACTGTCTAGGAGTCGGGCATGGGGATGCCGAGGAGATCGGGCCTGGGAATGGCCCGTGGATAGCGAGCGGGCCAGATTCGAGGCCGTCTACCGCGAGACGTATGGCCGGATCACGGCGTACGCGGCCCGTCGCTGCGACTCACCGCAGGACGCGGCGGACGTGGTGGCGGAGACCTTCACCATCGCCTGGCGGCGGATGCGTGAGCTGCCGGACGGCGAGGAGGCCGCGCTGTGGCTGTACGGCGTGGCACGAAAAGTGCTGGCCAACCACTATCGAGGTGAGATTCGCCGCCAGGCTCGCAGCGTGGAGCTCGACGCCGAGATGGCCGACCTGTACGGAGCCTCGCCCGACAGCGGGGTCGAGCTGAAGGCGATCACGCAGATCTTCCGGACCCTGTCCGATGACGATCGCGAGTTGCTGTCGCTCATCGCCTGGGAGGGCCTGGACCGGCAGGAGATCGCCGCCGTGCTCGGCCTGTCACGCAACGCCGTCCGCATCAGACTCCACCGCGCCCGTAGGCGCTTTGCCCGTGCGCTCGCCGAGGCGGATGTCCGCTTCACGGCAGAAAGCCGGTTGATCCCGGCGGAGAGGTCGCTATGAAGGACATCGACGCGATCACGCGCGCGCTGGCGCGGGTGGAGCCGGGGCAGCCGGGAGGCCAGGCGTCCGACGCGGGGGCGCGGACACTGCTGGCCTCGATCACCGCCGAGGAGCCCGGCCCGTTCGTGGCCCGTCCTCGGCGGCGCCGTCCCCGGCGGCCGGCCCTGGTGCTGGCGGGCGCGGGGCTGCTCGCCGCGGGCATCGTGGTGGGGCCGAGCCTGCTGGAGAACGGCGTGTCCCCGTCCTACGCGGTCACCAAGGGCTCCGACGGCGTCGTGTACGTCAGGGTCCGGGATTTCCGTGACGCCGAGGGGCTGACGAAACAGCTGGCGGAACTCAAGGTCCCGGCCATGGTCGACCACGTGTCTCCGGGCAAGCAGTGCCAGGAACCACGCGGAACCTATGTCGAGAACATCCCTCCTGGCCTCTACTCCGTGCCGGAGAACATCCCCGGGGAGGATCGCGGCAGCGGCTGGCAGATGCGGATCGACACCAAGCTCTTCAAGCCCGGTCAGACCTTCGTCTGGACGATCAGCGAAGGGTACACCAGCACCATCCTCATGACCGGCCCGATCGCGCCGTGCGTGCCGGTGGACCGGCCCGAACCGAAGGAGATCAAGCCCGACTACCGGCTGGCGACCCTGAAGGGGCGCTCGCTTGCCGGTCTCCGGGTGGACGAGAAGACCGTCGGAGAGGTCCTGCCCGAGCTCAGGAAGCGCGATCTGAAGATCATCTACCTCGTCATGGCCATCCCGCCGGGCAATCCCGGAGGCTTCGGCGAACTCCGCACGCAGTCCACTCCCGTCGACGACGACTGGATCGTCTGGGAGGCGGAGGAATCCATCCACGAGCCAGGAGTGATCCGCCTGCTCGTCACCGACAGACGCTACGACAGGAACCCTGTCTACGGCGGTCCACGCGACGACGTCATCAAGG
The DNA here is from genome assembly GCF_059358955.1 of Nonomuraea sp. CX421. Classification (NCBI taxonomy): domain Bacteria; kingdom Bacillati; phylum Actinomycetota; class Actinomycetes; order Streptosporangiales; family Streptosporangiaceae; genus Nonomuraea; species Nonomuraea sp. CX421. The sequence goes on from NZ_JCADBK010000019.1 coordinate 28,772, forward strand.
AGTAGGACCGCCTACTCCCGCCAATGGCGCCCGGATCGGGCGGGTTCCGGTTGCGGCATGATGGCGGCGTGGGGGATGTCCTGATCAGAGCGCTCGCCGTGACCGCCGTGACCTGTGCCGTGACGGCGGGCCCGGCCTTCGCCGCCGACGACGCCGGGGAGAAGCTGTTCACGTTTCGGGACTCCCGGATCACCGAGTCCAGCGGCTTGGCCGTGTCGCCCACGCACGACGGCGTCTACTACACGCACAACGACAGCTCGGACGCGCCGGTCTTCTACGCGGTGGGCGCCGACGGCCGGACGAAGGCGACGTTCCACCTGCGGGGGGCCGAGGCGCGTGACTGGGAGGCGATGGCCGCGACCAAGGACGCCGCGACCGGGCGGGGCGTGCTCTGGTTCGCCGACATCGGCGACAACCTCGACGGCGCCTGGTCCGACATCTCCGTCTACAAAGTGACGGAGCCGCGGAGCCTGCGCGACGCCACGCTCCCAGCCGTGCGCTACCGCTTCCGCTACGAGGACGGCGCCCGCAACGCCGAGGGCCTCATGGTCCATCCCAGGACCGGGCGGCTCTACGTGGTCTCCAAGGAGTTCGCGGGGTCGGTCTACGCGGCGCCCAAGCGGCTGCGCACCGACCGGACCAACATCCTGCGCAGGGTCGCCGCCGCGCCGCTCATGGCCACCGACGCCGCCTACGCGCCCGACGGCTCGTCGTACGTCGTCCGCACCTACTTCTCCGCCACCCTCTACAAGCCCTCCGGCGAGTCGATCGCCAAGGTGTCGATGCCGGAGCTGGCGCAGGCCGAGTCGATCGCCTACACGGCCGACGGCAGGTCGCTGCTCACCGGGTCGGAGGGGAAGTCGAGCCCGGTCTACCGGGTACCCATCCCGGAGCAGGCCCTCCCGGCGACTCCGGAGTCGCCAGCCTCCTCGGAGCCGCCGGCCCGTTCGGAGTCGCCGGCCGCTTCGCCCCGGCCCGAGGCCGCCGCCGAGTCGTCGCGGCCCGTCGCCGGGCAAGGCGGGCTGACCCTGCGTGACGTGCTGGTCTGGCTGGCCGCCGCCGTGGCCGCCATCGGGGTGATCGCCTTCATCGCCCGCCGTACGCGCTGAGGTCCTCGGCGGCCCGGCCGTACGGTGCCGTCGGGGACGTGCGAGCGTAACGCACGTCAGGGGTGGCGCATGGTGGCGGTGAAGAGGTCGCCGCGCAGGGCGCGTTCGACCGCTTGGATCGAGCGCGACAGGCGGACCAGTCGCGGGCCCTCCTCGCGGTAGGCGTCAAGGACGGCCTGGATCGCGTGGGGTGGCAGGTGGCCCTTGAGGTCGACGGCTGCGCCACGGTAGCCGGCACGGGCCGCCTCGACGGCGGCGTTGACGTGGTGGCTCGCCATCCTGGCCAGCGCGATCGGGTGCCGCCTGAGCACCTCGTAGGCCCGGTAGTCGGGCGGCACGGCGTCGAGCAGCCAGGCCACGGCGGACGTCTCCCAGTCGGGGACGCTCGGCGGGCGGACCTCGGCGGGCCACTCTGGCGGGACGTACATGAGGCTATCGTACTCACGTTCGATTCGATTGCCGGAACGTGGTGCTTGGGTGGCCAAAAAAATATGGCGCGCCCGGCTGACTGCAGGGAACCGGCGCGGTCGCTCGCGGCAATTACTGCCGAAGATCGATCATCAGCGCGAGGAGACCGAGTGAGGTTCACACGAGCGGCGGTTCTGGGGACGGTGATGGCCGCGGGCATGGTGACCGCGCCGCCCCCTGCCGCCGGAGCGGCCGAAGCCGCGCAGGCGCAGGTCAGGAATGCGATCACCCTCATCACGGGCGATCGGGTGATCGTCTCGGGACCGCCGGGCAAGCCGTCGTACCAGGTCGAGGCGGGCGCCGGGCGCCGGGTCTCGTTCTCGATCGGCACCTGGGGCGGGCACACGCACGTCATACCGTCCGACGCGGCGGCGCTCGTCGGCAAGGGCCTGGTCGACCGGCGGCTGTTCGACGTCACGCAGTTGCTGGAGTGGCGCTACGACGACGCGAGCCGTCCGGACATCCCGATCATGACGCAGGGCGGGGCCGCGCCGAAGGCCGCCGAGGCCGGCAGGAGCGTGGCCACCGTCGGACTGTCGGCGGCGCGCGTGGACAAGGCACGCGCGGCGACCGTGTGGCAGGAGCTGGGCCGCGGCGCCGGCGCCAGGACTCTCGCCGCCGGGGTGACCAAGCTCTGGCTCGACGGCCGCCTGTCCTACTCACTGGAGAAGGGCGTCGCGCAGATCGGCGCTCCGGACGCCTGGCGGCGCGGGCTGTCGGGCAAGGGTGTCACGGTGGCGGTCCTGGACACCGGGTACGACCCCGCTCATCCTGACCTGCAGGGCGTCGTCACCCAATCGGCCAACTTCTCCGACGAGCCCGACATCGCGGACAACGTGGGCCACGGCACCCACGTGGCCTCGATCGTGGCAGGGTCCGGGCAGGCGTCCGGCGGCCGGTACCGAGGGGTCGCGCCCGACGCGAAAATCGCCGTCGGCAAGGTCGGGGGGGCCAAGGGCATCCATGAGTCGGCCGTGATCGCCGGCATGGAGTGGGCCGCGACCCAGGCGAAGGCGGCTGTCGTCAACGTCAGCCTCGGTGCCTACGACACCGAGGAGATCGACCCGATGGAGCAGGCCGTCAACACGCTCAGCGAGCGGACCGGCACCCTGTTCGTCGTCGCGGCGGGTAATGACAGCGTCCGGGGAACGATCAGCAGTCCGGGCAGCGCGGACGCCGCCCTGACCGTCGGAGCGGTGGACGGCGACGACCAGCGCGCCTCGTTCTCCAGCCAGGGTCCACGTGCCGGCGACCGTGCGGTCAAACCGGACATCACCGCCCCGGGGGTGCGGATCACGGCGGCGGCCGCGAAGGGCGCCTATGTCGCCTACAGCGGCACGTCCATGGCCGCCCCGCACGTCGCCGGCGCCGCGGCCATCCTGGCCCAGCTCCATCCCGACTGGACCGGCGCCCAGATCAAGGCCGCGCTGATGTCGTCGGCCAGGCCCGGCGCCGGGCTGACCCCCTACGAGCAGGGCGTGGGACGGGTGGACGTGGCCCGTGCCGTGACCCAGCCCGTCACGGCCGACCCGCCCAATCTGTGGGCCCAGGTGCCGTGGCCGCCGACCGGCGTACCACTCACCGAAGAGATCACCTACACCAACGCCTCGTCCGAGCCCGTGGACCTGACGCTGACGAGCGACGGGCCTTTCGCCCTATCCGCCGACCGGCTCTCCGTCCCGGCGAACGGCCGGGCGGCCGTGACCCTGACCCTGCCCGCCGATCTGAAGACCGGCGCCCATCCGGGCAAGGTGACCGCGACCTCGGGTGATCTCACCGTACGCAGCCTGGCCGGCGCCTTCGTCGAGCCGGAGTACCACACAGTTACCCTGACCGCGATCGGCCGGACCGGAGAGCCGGTCGACGCCGCCATGTCCGGCCTGTACAACCTGGAGACCGGCGAGTACGAGGACCTGTTCGGCTTCGAGGGCGGAACCGCGAAGGTGCGCGTGCCGAGTGGTGAATGGCACCTGCAGGCTCACCTCTTTGAGATGTCCGCGTTGACCACGATGAGCAAGGTCGTCCACGTCGGCTCTCAGGACGAACAGGTCACCATCGACGCGCGCGAGGGCAGGCCCGTCCGGTTCTCCCTGGACGACCCGGCGGCTCAGCCCGTCGGGGTCCTCCAGTTGAGCACCCGCGTGACGCGCGACGGCCGGAGTGCGGAAGCGGGGCTGGTCGTGTCGCCTGGCCCGGAGCAGACGGTATACGTGATCCCCGGCTCCTACCCCGGCCTCGAATTCATGGCGCTGTCGGCGTGGGAGAAGAGCGGCACGCCGGCGATCCGGTACGACCTGGCCGACTAACGGACCGGCGGCATCCCGTCCGATCCAGGCGTACGGGCGAGAACCGCGGACCTGGCGAGGGTCACCGCGACCTTCCGGGCCCAGACCGCGAGCTCCGTCCCGGCCGCCTTCGAACGCAGCGCGGCCTTCCGGGACGGTGGCCGGGTCATGTTCAACGGCCCCACCGCCGTACAGGCTCCCGGCATGTTGATCAACTACGTCACCCCCCACCGTGAGCTGCTGTGGCATGGCCGGTTCAGCGACGCCTCGGGCGCCTACCAGCTGTCGGACGAGCAGGGGCGCGCCCTGCGCCGCGGACACCACGCCGAGCTGTGGAACGCGGCGGTCACCGGCCCCGCGGCGCCCACCCTCACCCGTACGGAGGACGTCCTTCACTACACGATGGACGACCTGTTCACCGACTCGGGAGCCGGCCGCACCGGCTGGGACGGCGACGTCACCGGAACGGTGACCCTCAGGAAGGACGGCGACGTCCTGCACGACGCCCGGCTCGAGAACTGCCGGCTCGACCGCCGGTGCGGCTTCAAGACCGAGCTGGCCGGGGCGGCCGCCACGTACACGCTCGGCGTGTCCGCCCGCAGGGACGTCGCCCACTCGTCGCTGGCGACGGCGATCGACTCGGTGTGGACGTTCACCTCCGGGCGCGCCACCGGCACCCAGGCTCTCGACCTGCCGTCGGTGACGTACATGCCCGAAGGTCTGGACGCTCACAACAGGGCCAGGGCCGGGTCGGACACCACGATCACCATCGCCGGGGACGGCGAGGCGCTGCGGACGCTGCGGGTGGAGGCGTCCTTCGACGACGGCCGCACCTGGCGGCCCCTGCGGGCGCGACCGGCGGCCGGAGTCTGGAAGGTGTCGATCGACAACCCGTCCACCAGCGGATTCGTGTCGCTGCGCGCCACCGCCGGCGACGACGACGGTGATCGGGTCAGCCAGACCGTCCTGCGGGCCTACGCCGTGCGGGGCTGATGGGCTCGGCGGTGAGGCGCGGCCCGCAAGCCCTCACCGCCGTTCCCGGACCCTGCTTGATAGGTAGCCCAACTGAGCGCTAGCTTGGCTGGCATGCGCGTCCTGGTGACCGGTGCCTCGGGGTTCGTCGGCGCGCACGCGACCGTCGCCCTGGCCGCCCTGGGGCATGAGCCCCACCTTCTGGTGAGAAATCCGGAGAAGGCGGTACGCGTCCTCGCAGCCCTGGCCCCGCCCCAGGAGTGGCCGATCCACCAGGCCGACATCCGCGATGCCCCGGCCGTACGGCGGGCCCTGGAGCGGTGTGACGCGGTGCTGCACGCGGCGGCCGACATGGGCGTCACCGGTCACGCCACCGACCTGCGCGGCACGAACGTCACCGGGCTCGCGAACGTCCTCGGCCTGGCCGCCGAGCTGGGCCTCGACCCGATCGTGCACGTCTCCACGGTGGCCGTCTTCGTCCCGCCCGCAGGGCCGATGATCACCGCGGACAGCCCGCTGGCCTCCCCACGCAACGGGTACGGCCGGTCCAAGGTCGAGGGCGACCGCTACGCCAGGGACCTGGGCGGCGTCACCATCGTCTATCCCGGTGGCGTCGCCGGGCCGCACCAGCCCACGCTCGACGGGCTCAACGAGGGGCTCCGGGCGGGGCTGCGCTCGGGCTGGCCGATCGTGCCGGGCGGGGTGAGCGTGCTCGACGTCCGCGACCTGGCCGTGGCGCTCGCCCGCTGCTTCGTGCCCGGCCAGGGCGCCCGCCGTTACGTACTCGGGGGAAATTTCCTGACCTGGGCGGAGATCGCGTCCCTCTCCCGGCAGCTCACCGGGCAGAAGGGCAGGGCGCTCAGGATGCCCGGCACGCTGCTGCGCGCGCTGGCGGCGGCCCTCGACGGCGTCAAGGGGCTGGGCCTGCGGGTCGCCTACCCCCTCACCCGCGACGCGGCCGATTTCATGCTGACCCTGGTCCCCACCGACGACACCATCGCGCTCAAGGAGCTCGGCGTCACATTGCGCTCAGCGGATGACACCGTTTCGGATACATTGCGGTGGCTGGTAGCGGAAGGGCATCTGAAACCTCGCGAAATCGGCAGACTGGCGCCGTGATGGAGAAGATCGGAGTCGTCGGGGCAGGCATCGTCGGGCTGGCGGTCGCTCGCGAGCTGGCCGCCAGGGGTGCCGAGGTGACCGTGCTGGAGAAGGAGCACCGGGTCGCCGCGCACCAGACCGGGCACAACAGCGGCGTCGTGCACGCGGGCATCTACTATCCGCCGGGCTCGCTCAAGGCCAGGCTGTGCCGCGAGGGCGTGGCGCTGCTCAGGGAATACTGCGCCGAGCACGGCCTGCCGTACGAGGAGGTCGGCAAGCTGGTCGTGGCGAGCACCCGCGCGGAGCGGCCGTTGCTGCGGGAGCTGGCCGAGCGGGCGCGGGCCAACGGTGTGCCCGGTGTCGCCGAGCTCGACGGGCTCGGGCTGCGCGAGATCGAGCCGCACGCGGTCGGTGTCGGCGCTGTCCACTCCCCGCGCACCGCCATCGCCGACTTCCCCGCCATCGCGCGCCGGCTCGCGCTCGACGTGGTCGAGCTGGGCGGTTCCGTACGGCTCGCGCACCCGGTCAGGGCCATCAGGGAGAGCTCCGGGGGTGTCCAGGTCATGGCGGCCCGCCGGAGGTTCACCTTCGACCGGCTGGTGGTCTGCGCCGGGCTCGGCACCGACGCGGTGGCCGCCATGGCGGGCCGGCCGGGAGAGGTGCGGATCGTGCCGTTCCGCGGCGAGTACTACGCGCTGGCCGGCGCGGCCCGTGACCTCGTGCGCGGCCTGATCTATCCGGTGCCCGACCCGCGGTACCCGTTCCTGGGGGTGCACCTGACCCGGCGCCTCGACGGCGAGGTCCTGGTCGGGCCGAACGCCGTGCTGGCGCTCGCCTACGAGGGATACAGCTGGCGGGATGTTCGTGATCTCGGGCAGATCGCCGGCTGGCCGGGCACCCTCCGGATGGCCCGCCACCACTGGCGCACCGGCGTCAAGGAGATCTACGGCTCGCTGGCCAGGCGTTCCTTCCTCAACGCCGCCCGCCGCTACGTGCCCGAGCTGCGTGCCGGTGACCTGCGGCGGACCGAGGGCGGGGTGCGCGCCCAGGCCGTGGCGAGAGACGGCGGCCTGGTCGACGACTTCGCCGTGGACGTGCAGGGCAGGGTGGTGCTCGTCCGCAACGCACCCTCGCCGGCCGCCACGTCGAGCCTCGCCATTGCGCGGCACATCAGGGGGATTGTCCCAGCACTCGTCCGATGAGGGCATCCTTGGGGGTGATGGACGCACGTTTGCTGATCGTCGAGGACGATCCCAACATCCTCGAACTTCTCGCCGCGAGCCTGAGGTTCGCGGGCTTCGACGTGACCACGGCCAAGAACGGGCTCGACGCCGTCGCCTCCGTGCAACGGCACCAGCCGGACCTCGTCGTACTCGATGTCATGCTGCCCGATCTGGATGGGTTCGAGATCGTACGGCGGATTCGCGGCGGCGGAATGCACACCCCCGTGGTCTTCCTCACCGCCCGCGACGAGACCGAGGACAAGATCCGCGGCCTGACCATCGGCGGCGACGACTACGTGACCAAGCCGTTCAGCCTGGAAGAGGTGGTCGCCCGGATCCAGGCGGTGCTCCGCCGCACCTGCGGTGACATGCCGGCTCCGCCGCCCAGGCTGACCTTCGCCGACATCGAGCTCGACGAGGAGAGCCACGAGGTGTGGCGCGGCGGCCACGCGGTGGCGCTCTCGCCGACCGAGTTCAAGCTGCTGCGCTACTTCATGACCAACGCGGGCCGGGTGCTGTCCAAGCCGCAGATCCTCGACCACGTCTGGGACTACGACTTCCGGGGCGAGGTGGGCATCGTCGAGTCGTACGTGTCGGTGCTCCGGCGCAAGATCGACAACCGCACTCCGAGGCTCATCCACACCCTGCGAGGCGTCGGATACGTGCTCCGCCTGCCACCGGCTTCCTGATGGCCGGACTGCCGCTCAGGTTCAAGCTGATCGCCGCGATGCTGGCCCTGCTGGCGCTCGGGCTGACGTTCATCGGGCTGGTCAGCGTCTCGGTCCTGCACGGCTACCTCATGGACCGGGTGGACAGCCAGGTGCACCTGGTCTCGGTGCGGATGCAGAAGAAGCTGGAGTACGACCGCGAGCGGCGGGAGAAGGGCAAGAAGGTGAGCGACAAGCCGTTGCTCATCGAGTCCGACACGATCGTCCTGGTCCGCGATCCCGCCGGGACGCTGACGCCGCTGCAGGTCGAACGCGACGTCGACATCAAGCCCAAACCGGTGCTGTCGGCGGCGCCGGAAGCCGTCATCTACACCGCCCCGGCCATCGCGGGCGACGGCCAGTGGCGGGTGCTGGAGACCTCGGCCGCCGGCACCGAGTTCGTGGTCGCGGCGGACCTGACCGAGGTCACCGAGATCACCCGGCGGCTCGCCCTCATCGAGTTGCTCGGCGGCAGCGGCATCCTGCTCATCCTCGCCGTCGGCGGCGTGACGATCGTCCGGCGGAGCATGCGCCCCCTGTCCGAGATCGAGCACACGGCCGAGGCCATCGCCGCCGGCCAGCTCGGCCGCCGGGTGCCCGATGGCGACCCCCGTACGGAGGTGGGGCGCCTGGCCCGCTCGCTCAACGGGATGCTCGCGCAGATCGAGACGGCCTTCGCGGCGCGCTCGGCGTCCGAGGCGGCGGCCCGCCGCTCCGAGGACCGGATGCGCCAGTTCGTCGGCGACGCCTCGCACGAGCTGCGCACCCCGCTGACCTCGATCCGCGGCTTCGCCGAGTACGCCAGGCAGAACCCGGGCGCCGACCCCGCCGAGCTGATGCAGCGCGTGGAGAAGGCCGCCGGCCGGATGAGCCTGCTCGTGGACGACCTGCTGCTGCTCGCCCGCGTCGACCAGCAGCGGCCGCTGCGCATGCGGCCCGTCGACATGCTGGCGTTGGCCGCCGACGCCGTGCAGGAGGCTCGGATCCTGGCGCCCGGACGCACCATCGGCCTCGACGTCGTCGGCGGCGCCGCCCTGATCGTCTCTGGCGACGAGGTACGGCTGCGCCAGGTCGTCACCAACCTCATGACCAACGCCCTCATCCACACCGACGAGGACAGCCCGATCACCATCCGGGTCGGGGCCGGAGCCGACACCGTGTTCCTGGAGGTGGCCGACAAGGGGCCCGGCCTCACCTCCGAACAGGCCGAGAAGGTCTTCGAGCGGTTCTACCGGGCCGACTCGGCCAGGTCGCGCCGCCGCTCGGGCGAGGACAGGGGCAGCGGGCTCGGGCTGGCCATCGTGCAGGCGCTGGTGTGGGCCCACGGCGGGACGGTGACCCTGGAGAGCTCCCCGGGGGTCGGCTCCACCTTCCGGGTCGAACTCCCACTCGCCTTGGAGTGAGCCTTCAGCTATTCCTCAGGTCGCTGGGTCACGCTAGGCAGGTGACCCAGGGACCTGAGGCGCTGATCATGGTGGTGGACGACGAGCCCAGCATCAGGGATCTGCTCTCCGCCAGCCTGCGCTTCTCCGGTTTCGAGGTGCTGACGGCAGCCGACGGCTACGAGGCCGTCGAGGTGGCCGAGCGGGCCTCACCCGACCTGGTGGTGCTCGACGTGATGCTGCCCGACCTCGACGGGTTCGAGGTGGCCAGGCGGATCACCGCGCCGGTGCTCTTCCTGACGGCGCGCGACGCCACCGAGGACAAGATCGCCGGGCTCGGCGTGGGCGACGACTACGTGACCAAGCCGTTCAGCCTGGAAGAGGTGCAGGCCCGGATCCGGGCCGTCCTCCGCCGCACCCGGGGCGAGAGCACCCCGGTCAGCCGGCTGAAGGTCGCCGACCTGGAGCTCGACGAGGACTCCCGCGAGGTGTGGCGGGCCGGCCGGTCGGTCCGGCTGTCGCCGACCGAGTACAAACTGCTCCACTACTTCATGTCCAACGCCGGTCGGGTGCTGTCCAAGGCGCAGATCCTCGACCACGTATGGAACTACGACTTCGGCGGCGACGCGGGCGTGGTCGAGTCCTACGTCTCCTACCTGCGGCGCAAGGTCGACGACGTGGAGCCGCGGCTCATCCACACGCTTCGCAGCGTCGGCTACGTGCTGAGAGAGCCGCCGACGGGCTAGGCGCGAAACGCCGCCACCTGCGGTGGACCGCCGAACACCGTCCCCCGTAGCGTGGGCGGTATGGACCTGCTGGGCGCGTTGGAAGCACTACGCCGCCGGCTCGACAGCGAGTTGTTCCCGCTGGAGATCGGCGAGGCCGCGGCCGACCGGCGCGCGCTCCGGGAGCTGACCGGGCAGCTCGACGACTACCTGCTGCCCCGGCTGCGCGCGATCGACGCGCCGCTGCTGGCCGTCGTGGGCGGCTCCACCGGCGCGGGCAAGTCCACCCTCGTCAACTCGCTGGTCGGAGCCGACGTGGCCGAGCCCGGCGTGCTGCGGCCCACCACGCTGGTGCCCACGCTCGTGGTCAGCCCGGCCGACCACGACTGGTTCATGGGGCCGAACGTGCTGCCCGGCCTCTCCCGCGCCACCGGCTCCGCCGTCGGGGCGCTGCGGGTGGTGACGTCCGAAGCCCTCGGCGAGGGGCTGGCGCTGCTCGACGCGCCCGACATCGACTCGGTGGTGACCGCCAACCGGGAGCTGGCCGCGCAGCTGCTCGCCGCCGCCGACCTGTGGCTCTTCGTCACGACCGCCGCCCGCTACGCCGACGAGGTGCCGTGGAGCTTCCTGCGCTCGGCCCGCGAGCGCAGCACCGCGCTCGCCGTGGTGCTCGACCGGGCGCCGCCGGAGGCCGTGGAGCCGGTCACCCGCGACCTCGAACGCCTCCTCGTCGCCAACGGGCTGGACGGCACCCGGCTGTTCACCGTTCCGGAGGCGGTGCTGTCCTCCGAACGCGCCCGGCTGCCCGCCGAGCTGGTCGAGCCGATCGTCAGCTGGCTGACCGAGCTGGCCGCCGACGCGGCCGAGCGGTCCCGGGTCGTCCGCCAGACCCTCTCGGGCGCGCTCGACAGCCTGGCCGCGCGGGTGCCGTCGCTGGCCGCGGCCGTCTCCCGGCAGCAGGCCGGCTTCGACGGGCTCCGCTCGATCGTGGCGGGGGCGTACGCGGGCGGGATGGCCGACTTCGACGAGGGCATGCGCGACGGCTCGCTGCTGCGCGGCGAGGTGCTGGCCCGCTGGCAGGACTTCATCGGCACGGGCGACCTCATGCGGTCGCTGGAGAGCCGGGTCGGCTGGCTGCGTGACCGGATCGTCGGGTTCTTCACCGGCCGGGTCCCTGCCGTGGAGCTGCGCGACGCCCTGGAGAGCGGGGTCGAGTCGCTGATCAGGGGGGCGGCCGACGCCGCCGCTGAGCGCTCCCTGGACGGCTGGTCGGCCGCGCCCGGCGGGCCCGGCATGATCGAACGGGTCGGGGCCGTGGAGGCCGCCCGGCTCGGCCGCGCCTCCGCCGACCTCGGCAAACGGGCCGAGGCCGCGGTGCGCGGCTGGCAGGAGTTCGTCCTCGACCTCGTACGCCTGGAGGGCGGCGAGCGGCGCACCACGGCCAGGGTCGCCTCGTTCGGGGTCAACGGGGCAGGGTTGCTGCTGATGCTGGGCGTCTTCGCCTCGACCGGCGGGCTGACCGGCATCGAGGTGGGCATCGCCGGCGGCACCAGCGTGCTGTCGCAGAAACTGCTGGAGGCGATCTTCGGTGACCAGGCCGTGCGCACGCTGACGGCGCGGGCGCGAGACGATCTGCGGGAGCGGGTGCAGGGATTGCTGGACGAGGAGGCCGCGCGCTACACGGCGCTGCTGGAGTCCATCGAGCCAGCCGAGGGCACGGCCGACGCCCTGCTCGCCGCGGGCGCGTCGGTGCGTGCGCACAGCGGCGAGCTGCCCGCCGCATCCGTCCGGCCGTTGTCTCCCGGCGCCGACGCGGGCCGTCCTGACGCGGCCAGTCCTGAGACGGGTGGTCCTGAGACAGGTGGTCCTGACGCGGCCAGTCCTGAGGCGGGTGGGGACGGTTCGGCGGGGTCTCCTGGTTCGGAGGGATCGTGAAGTTGCTGCGCCGCAGGGAGGGGCCGTCGCTCGACTCGCGGCTGGCGGCCCTGCTGGAGGCCGCCGAGCTGGGGGAGGGGCGGCTGCCCGAGGAGGCCGTGTCGGGGGCGCGGGCGGTGGCCGAGCGGGCCGGCGTGCGGCGCGACCTGTCGGTGGCCCACACGGTGGTGGCCCTCGCCGGGGCCACCGGGAGCGGCAAGTCGTCGCTGTTCAACGCGCTGGCCGGAGAGCAGGTGGCGGTCGTGGGGGTCACCCGGCCCACGACGTCGGCGGCCCAGGCGGCCCTGTGGGACGGCGCGGGCGCGGGCCCGCTCCTCGACTGGCTCGACATCTTCGAACGCCACACCGCAGCCCCGTCGCCGGCCGCCACCGGCGACCTGTCCGGACTCATCCTGCTGGATCTTCCCGACCACGACTCCATCCGGCTCTCCCACCGGCTGGAGGTCGACCGCCTGGTGGAGCTGGTCGACCTGCTGGTGTGGGTGGTGGATCCGCAGAAGTACGCCGACGCCGCGCTGCACGAGCGCTACCTGCGCCCGCTGGCCAGGCACCGCGACGTGATGGTGGTGGTGCTCAACCAGATCGACCGGCTGCCGCCCGACGCGGTTCAGCGCTGCCTCGACGACCTGCGCCGCCTCCTCGACGAGGACGGCCTGTCCGGCGTCCCGCTGCTGGCCGCGTCCGCCCGTACGGGCGTCGGCGTCGACCGGCTCCACGCGCTGCTGGACGAGCGGGTCTCCGAGCACGTGTCCTGGGCGGCGCGCGTGTCGGCGGACGTGTCCACCGCCGCCGTCCTGCTCACCGACGCCGCCACCCACCGGCCCGGACCAGGGGCGTCGGGCGAGCACGGGCCGAGGCCGTCGGGCGAGCACGGGCCGGGGACGCTCGCTGTGGGCCGTGACCTCGCCGTCTCCGGTGAGCCCGCCGCTCTGCCCGCCGTCAACGGTGGCGCGTTGGCGGGGCGGAGGCTCACGAAGGCGCTGTCGGAGGCCGCCGGGGTGCCGCTCGTCGTGGCGGCCGTGGCCAAGGGGCACCGCCACCGGGCCGTCGTCGCCACCGGCTGGCCGGTCACCCGGTGGCTGCGCAGGTTCCGGCCCGACCCGCTGCGCCGGCTGCGCATCGGCACGGGCGCCTCCGGCCGTGACGGCGCCCCCGAGATCGTCGGGCGCACGTCCGTGCCGGCCGCGAGCACTGTACAGAAGGCGCAGGTCGACTCCGCCATCAGGGACGTCAGCGACGCCGCGGCGGACGGGCTGCCCGAGCGGTGGGCGGCGGCGGTGCGGCGGGCCGCCCGGTCGCGGTCGGCGGAGCTGGCCGACGCCGTCGACCGGGCCGTGGCGACGACCTCGCTGCGCGCGACCAGGAGACCGCGCTGGTGGACGGCGGTGGGCGTGCTGCAGTGGCTGGTGTTCGCGACCATGGCCGTGGGCGGGCTCTGGCTGGGCGTGCTGTTCGCGATGGACTATCTGCGGCTGCCCCAGCCGCCGCTGCCGACCGTGGGCGAGGTGCCCTGGCCGACCGTGCTGCTCGCCGGAGGCGCGCTGGCCGGCGTGCTGATCGCGCTGCTGTCGCGGCTGGCCGCCTGGGCGGGCGGGCGTCGCCGTGCCCGTCGTACGGCCAAGGCCCTGCGTGCCGCGATCGACGAGGTGAGCGGCGCGTACGTGCTGCGGCCCGTGGAGGAGGAGCTCGCCAGGTACACCAGGTTTCGCGACGCCGTCGCGCTGGCCCGCGCCTGAGGGACGTCAGGACGGGTCAGCCGCCGCCGAGCGGGCCGGCGACCGCGAGGAGGGCGTCGAGCAGGGGGCGTAGGAGGGGGTGGGCGTCGGCGCCGCGCCGGATGGCGGCGAAGACGCGGCGCTCCGGCCCGGGAGCGGGGCGTACGACCACGCCGGAGAGCGCCATGTCCCGCAGCGCGAGCCGGGGCACGAGCGCCACCCCCGAACCGGCGCCGACCAGTGCCACCACGGCCCGGAAGTCGTCGGAACAGTGCGCGAACCGCGCGGTGAAACCGGCCCGCTCGCAGGCGAACGCGATCACGTCATGCACAGGATTGCCGGGATACGGCCCGATCCACGTCTCGTCACCCAGGCTGACCAGCGAGATCGTCCCAGCCGGGTCGCCGGTGGCCAGCGGATGGCCGTGCGGGAGCACCAGGTCGAAGGGCTCGGCGTACAGGGGAAGAAGGGACAGGCGGCGGTCGGCGGCGTCAGGGGCGCCGCGGTATTCGACCGCGATCGTCAGATCAGCCGTGCCGTCGAGGAGCATGGTCAGGCCGTGGTCGCCCTCGGCGTCGCGTACCCGGATCCGCAGGCCGGGCGCCTCCTCGCGCAACCGGCCGATCGCGGGGGAGAGCACGGCGCTGATCGCGGTGGCGAAGCAGGCCACGGTCACCTCACCGGCCGCGCCGGTCGTGTAGGCGGCGACCTCGGCCTGCGCGCGTTCGAGCTGGGCGAGCACCTCGTTCGCGTGGCGGATCATGATGCGCCCGACGGCGGTGAGATGCACGCCGCGCCCGTCGCGGGTGAGCAGCCGGTGGCCCACCTCGTGTTCGAGCGCGGCGAGCTGCTGGGACACGGCCGACGGGGTCAGGTGGAGGGCGGCGGCCGCGGCGGTGACCGTGCCGTGGTCGGCCACCGCGCGCAGCGTGCGCAGGCGCCGCGTGTCTATCACGGAGCGAGGATACAGAGCGCGCGGCGCCCGGCCGTCACGGCCAACCGGTCAGCCGCGCGCCTGGACGAACGCCTCCACGGCCCGGTCGATGTCGTCGGCCGTGTGCGCGGCCGACAGCTGGACCCGGATCCGGGCCTTACCGTGCGGCACCACCGGGTAGGAGAAGCCGATCACGTAGATGCCCAGCTCGAGCAGGCGCTCGGCCATCGCGCCGGCCGCCGCGGCGTCGCCGATCATCACCGGGACGATCGGGTGGTCGCCGGGCAGGAGGTCGAACCCGGCCCGCGTCATCTTGTCGCGGAACCTCGCGGTGTTGGCGCGCAGCCGCTCGCGGGCCTCGCTGGACGTCTCCAGCAGGTCGAGGATGCGCAGCGAGGCGGAGGCGATGACGGGGGCGAGGGAGTTGGAGAACAGGTAGGGGCGCGAGCGCTGGCGCAGCAGGTCGCAGATCTCCTTGCGGGCCGACACGTAGCCACCGCTGGCCCCGCCGAGCGCCTTGCCGAGCGTGCCGGTGATGATGTCGACCCGGTCGGTGACGCCATGCAGCTCGGGAGTGCCCCGGCCGGTGGGGCCGACGAAGCCGACGGCGTGCGAGTCGTCGACCATGACCATCGCGTCGTAGCGGTCGGCCAGGTCGCAGATCTCGGCGAGCGGCGCGACATAGCCGTCCATGGAGAACACTCCGTCGGTGACGACCAGCCTGCGCCGCGCGTCGGACGCCTCCTTCAGCCGCGCCTCCAGCTCGGCCAGGTCACGGTTGGCGTAGCGCAGCCGCCGCGCCTTCGACAACCGGATGCCGTCGATGATGCTCGCGTGGTTGAGCGCGTCGGAGATGACCGCGTCCTGCTCGTCGAGCAGCGTCTCGAAGACGCCGCCGTTGGCGTCGAAGCACGAGCTGTAGAGGACGGTGTCCTCCATGCCGAGGAACTCCGACAGCCGGGCCTCGAGCTCCTTGTGCACCTCCTGGGTGCCGCAGATGAAGCGGACCGAGGCCATGCCGAAGCCCCACCGGTCGAGCGCCTGCTTGGCGGCCTCGACGACGGCCGGGTGGTCGGCCAGGCCGAGGTAGTTGTTGGCGCAGAAGTTGAGGACCTCGCGCCCGGCCACGCTCACCGACGCGCTCTGCGGGGTGGTGATCACTCGCTCGGGCTTGAGCAGCCCGGCCTCGGTGATCTCATCGAGGGTCGTACGCAACTGCTCGCGCACGTTCGTGAACATCAGGTGCCTCCGCTCGTGTCGATGGTCGCGGCCGCTTCGGCCTTCGTTGGCTCGTGCCTCGCTCTCTCAGGCCGAGCTCCTCCGCTCGTGTCGATGGTCGCGGCCGCTTCGGCCTTCGTTGGCTCGTGCCTCGCTCTCTCAGGCCGAGCTCCTCCGCTCGTGTCGATGGTCGCGGCCGCTTCGGCCTTCGTTGGCTCGTGCCTCGCTCTCTCAGGCCGAGCTCCTCCGCTCCAGTCCAAAATGACCTTGCCGGTGCGGCCGCTCGCGGCCGTGTCGAAGGCGGCGTCGAAGTCGTGGTAGGAGAACCGGTCGGTGATCACTGGTGACAGGTCGAGCCCCTTCTCCAGCAGGACCGACATGTTGTACCAGGTCTCGTACATCTCGCGGCCGTAGACGCCCTTGATGGTGATCATCGACGTGACCACCGTGGCCCAGTCGATCGCGAACTCCTCGGCGGGCAGCCCGAGCATGGCGATCCTGCCGCCGTGGGTCATGTTCGCGATCATGTCGCGCATGGCCTGCGGGTTGCCCGACATCTCCAGCCCCACGTCGAAGCCCTCGCGCATGCCCAGCCGGCGCATGCCGTCGGCGATCGAGGTCTGGCCCACGTTGAGGGCGAGGGAGACGCCCAGTTTCGCGGCCAGGTCGAGACGCTCGGGGCTGACATCGGTGATCACGACGTTGCGGGCGCCCACGTGGGTGGCGACCGCCGCCGCCATCAGCCCGATCGGGCCCGCGCCGCTGATCAGCACGTCCTCGCCGACCAGCGGGAACGACAGCGCGGTGTGCACGGCGTTGCCGAACGGGTCGAAGACGGCCGCCACGTCGGGGTCGACCGGGGTGCGGTGCACCCACACGTTGGAGGCGGGCAGCGTGACGTACTCGGCGAACGCGCCGTCACGGTGGACGCCCAGGCCCACGGTGTTGCGGCACAGGTGGCGCCTCCCGGCCATACAGTTGCGGCACTTGCCGCAGACGAGGTGGCCCTCGCCGCTGACCAGGTCGCCGACCGAGATGTCCTCCACGCCGGGCGTGACCTCGACGACCTCGCCGCTGAACTCATGTCCCACGATGAGGGGAAGTTTCAGGGTGTGTTGGGCCCAGTCGTCAAATTTCCGGATATGAAGGTCGGTGCCGCAGATGCCGGTACGCAGCACCCTGATCAGCACCTCGCCCGGACCAGGCACCGGCTCCGGCACGTCGACCAGCCACAGACCGGCTTCGGCCCTCTCCTTGACCAGCGCTTTCATGGCTCAATCTCCCCCTCATCCGAACCCTACGCACTGTGCCCGGTCCCCAGCGGGCATGTCCATCGAGGGATTCTTAAGTGCCCCCACAGCTCCGCTTCACGCCGCAGGCCGGATGGTGAGGCGCTCGGGACAGGGGGCTAGATTGCTGCCGTACCTGGAGGAGAGGACGTCTGTGGAAGACCTGCGCATCGGAGTCGTCGGCCTCGGCCTGCGCGCCAGCCTCGCCCTGGCCGCGCACCGGCCGGGACGGGGGTCGGTGGTGACCGCCCTGTGCGACTCCGATCCGGCGGTGCTCAAGCGCCAGGCCGAACGGTTCGACGCCGACTTCCTGACCGAGGACCACCGCCGGCTGCTCGATCGCGACGACCTCGACGCGGTCATCGTGATGACGCCCGACGACACCCACGAGCGCGTCGCGATCGACTGCCTCCAGGCCGGCAAGGCTCTCTACCTGGAAAAACCGCTCGCCATCACCGTCGACGGCTGCGACAACATCCTGCGCGAGGCCCGCCGCACCGGCACCCGCCTGTACGTCGGCCACAACATGCGTCACATGGGCGTGGTCCGGCTGATGCGCGACGCCATCCGGCGCGGCGACATCGGCGAGCCGAAGACCGTCTGGGTGCGCCACTTCGTCTCCTACGGCGGCGACTACTACTTCAAGGACTGGCACGCCGACCGCAGCCGCACCACGGGCCTGCTCCTGCAGAAGGCCGCGCACGACCTCGACGTGATCCACTGGCTGGCCGGCGGCTACACGACCAGGGTCAACGCCCTCGGCGACCTCATGCTCCACGGCGACCTGCCCCGTCGCGCCCCGGGCGAACCACGCCCCGAGGGGTGGCTGCGGGAGTTCGAGTGGCCGCCGACCAGCCGCACCGGCCTCAACGACGTCGTCGACGTCGAGGACGTGTCGGTGATGAACATGCGGCTGGACAACGGTGTCATCGCGGCCTACCAGCAGTGCCACTTCTCGCCTGACTACGTGCGCAACTACACGGTGATCGGCACCGAGGGACGGCTGGAGAACTTCGGCGACCGGCCGGGCGACACCGTCAAGGTGTGGAACACCGGGCCGTCCGCCTATCGGGACGACGCCGACGTCACCTACCGGGTGCCCGACGCCCAGGGGACGCACGGCGGGGCGGACACGGCGATCATGGCTGAGTTCTGCCGGTTCGCCAGGGAGGGCGGGGTGACCGACACCTCGCCGGTGGGGGCCCGGATGAGCGTGGCGGCGGGCTACATGGCCACGATGTCGCTGCGTGACGGCGGCATGCCGTACGACATCCCGCCCCTCGATCCGGAGCTGGCGGCCTACTTCGACGCCGGCCAGCGCTGACCGCTTTGTGTAGTCGGTACGGAACTTTTAGTAGGGGCTCCAGGGGTGGAAAGGGTGTGCCAAGCCTGCAACGCTGTTGCAGGGTTGCTACATGGTCGGTCGAGGTGGACACCGGAGCAACGAGCTCAACGCGGTGCTCAAGGCCTTCCGCGAGATCAACAGTGGCGAGTGCGTGAGTGATGAGCAAGAGGAGACCTCATGACCATCTGGGACTTCCGGGTCATGCTCAACCGTGAGCCCGACTCTGATGAGTACGACCGGCTCGTTGAGGCGGGCATGGACGACTGTGTCCTGACCGGAGGTTCCCAGCCCTCCCTGATGTGTGATCGTGAAGCGGACAGCCTCCTGGAGGCCGTCGTGTCCGTCCTCGCCCAGATCAGACAGGTCAACGGACTGTGGGGCGTCAGCGTCGGGCATGGTGACGCGGTGACGCTGGGGGATGCGGCTCGGCGGCATGGGGGGCGCACTCAGGCGAGCCTGCGGCAGCTCGCCAGCGGTCAGCGCGGCCCGGGCGGCTTTCCGGAGCCGCTCATGGAGGCCGACAACGTCAGCGTCTACTCGTGGGCCGAGATCTCCGACTGGCTGCGCACCACCATGGGCGACGACCTCCCGCACGGCAACCGCGACCTCGCCCTCGCCGACGCGGCGGTCAAGCTCGCCTGCCGGGCCAGGGCCATGCGCCAGGAGCCCCTGGTGCGCCGCCTCCTCGAAGTCGCCTGATCGCCCCGGCCCTGGCCGCTCCGCCGTTCGGATGGAGTGGCGGGTCAGCGTTCCTGGTGTTCGCGGTCGAGGTCGGCGAAGGGCGTGGCCGGCTCGTTGGCGGCCTGGGTCAGCTGGCGGGGGCCGGCGGGAGTGCCGGCGTCCTGGGCGTCGGCCACGGCCTCGGCCGCCGCCTCCGAAGCCTTGACGACCTCTTCCTCCTCCATGGCGGACGACTCGGGCGCCTCGCGGGTGGCGGCGGACCTGGGCAGCGACTCGGTGAACGCCTTGGACACGCCCTGCAGGGCCGAGGTGACCTCGCTGGGGATGACCCAGAACGTGTTGCCCTCGCCCTGGGCGAGCTGTGGCAGCACCTGGAGATACTGGTAGGCGAGCAGCTGGGGGTCGGGGTCGTTGCGGTGGACCGCCTGGAAGACCTGGTCGATGGCCCGTGACTGACCTTCGGCCTCGAGGATGGCGGCGGTGCGCTGGCCCTCGGCCCGCAGGATGCGGCTCTGCTTGTCACCCTCGGCCGTGAGGATCTGCGACTGTCGCTGGCCCTCGGCGTTGAGGATGGCGGCCCGCTTGTCACGTTCGGCCCGCATCTGCTTCTCCATCGCGTCCTTGATGGTCTTGGGCGGGTCGATCGCCTTGACCTCGACGCGGTTGACGCGGATGCCCCACTTGCCGGTGGCCTCGTCGAGGACGCCACGCAGCTGGCTGTTGATGGTGTCGCGGGAGGTGAGGGTCTTCTCCAGGTCCATCGAGCCGATCACGTTACGCATCGTGGTGACGGTGAGCTGCTCGATCGCCTGGATGTAGTTGGCGATCTCGTAGGACGCCGCCCGAGGATCGGTGACCTGGAAGTAGAGCACGTTGTCGATCTCGACGACCAGGTTGTCCTCGGTGATGACCGGCTGCGGGCGGAAGGTCACGACCTGCTCGCGGAGGTCGATCATGGGGTAGACGCGGTCGATGTAGGGGATGACGAAGTTGAGGCCTGGCTTGAGCGTGCGGTGATAGCGGCCGAGGCGCTCCACGTTGCGCGCTCGGGCCTGAGGAACGATCCGCACGGCCTTGAGCACCGTGAACGCCGCGAACAAGATGATGAGAATCCCGACTACCAACACCGGATCCATGATCACTCCCGGGGATATACGAGGGCCGTCGCGCCCTCGATCTCGATGACGTCTACGGTCGCCCCTGCGGGGATCACCAGGGTCTCGTCATAGGCGCGGGCCGACCATTCCTCGCCGCCGATGCGCACCCTGCCATCGCGCCCGGTGACCTCGGCCACCACGTAGGCCGGCTTCCCGACCAGTGCTTCCACGCCGAAGCGTTGCAGCTGTGGCTGACGGACGTTACGCATGGCGATCGGCCGGATCAGGACGAGCCCGGCCGCCGAGGACAGGATGAAGACGAGCAGTTGGAAGGGAACAGGCAGACCGATGGCGGCGGTGGCCGCGGTGAGGAGGGCGGCGGCGCCGAGCAGACCGAGCGCCATGGTGACCGTGAAGATCTCCGCCACTCCGAGGACTACCGCCAAAATTATCCAGATGATCCATTCATCCATGCTTTGGCCCTCCTGTTAGGACAACGGGCCTGTGTCCATGACTGTTCCCTTCCCCTACCGTAGTCGCCGTTTCACCGCTGCGGCAGGGGTGAGGTGGTGCCGGCGATCATCTCATGGGGGTCGGCGAGCGCGCTGCCGACGAGCCACCTGTCCCAGGGCAGCTGCCAGAATCCCCAGCCGTTGTTCCAGGCGAGCTCGCGGTCGGTGCCGGTGATCGTCACCGGGTCGCCGCGCAGGCTGCCGGCATAGAACCAGGCGGCCTGGTCGGGCCGGGCGTTGACGCAGCCGTGGCTGACGTTGGCCCTGCCCTGGGCCCAGAGGTTGTCCTTGGCGTGTACGTACTCGCCGCTGTCGGAGATGCGGACGGCGTGGTTGATCAGCACGTCGTAGTAGCCGGGGTCGCCCTCCTCGCGGCCCGGCGAGATCATGCGGACGGGGTTGCCCTTGTCCATGGTCAGATGGACGCCGCTGGTCGTGGTGTATTCGGGGGTGGTGGCCATGCCGGCGCTGATCGCCATGCGTTGCACGACCCTGCCGCCGCGCCGGACCTCCATCTGGTGGGTGCGGGTGTCGACCGTGCTGGTCTGCTCGCGGCCCACGGTGAAGGCGAACGTGCGGTCGGCCGTGCCGTGGACGCCGGGGGCCGCGCGCACCCCGGCCAGGTGGGCGGTGACGGTGACCTGCTGCCGGGGCGCCCAGTAGGCGCGGGGCCGGTAGACGGTCTGCGTGTCGCTGGTCCAGCGCCAGGCGCCCTCGACGGGGCGCGCCGTGCTGACCTCCAGCGCGCGCTCCACGGCCGCCTTGTCGCGCACCGGGGTGTCGAAGTCGAGGATGATCGGCATGCCCACCCCGACGGTCTCGCCGGGCATGGGCACGGCCGAGGCCAGCCCGAAGGCACGCTCGGCCGGGCGGGTGCGGAACCGGCCCACCGTCACCGTCGGCGCGCCGCTCGGGGACGCGGCGGTGACGGACACCGTGTATTCGGTCGCCGGTTTGAGGGTCCAGTCGGAGCGCCAGAAGGTGCCGGTCGCGTCGAGTCTGCCCGGCACGGGCACGCCCGCGGCGTGGGCGACCACCTTGCGCAGCGTGCCGCCCCGCGCCCTGACCTGCAGCCCTTTCTCGGTGGGGGCCTGCTTGACGTCGAAGGCGGGTGACACCCGGACGACGGCGGGTGCGGGCGACGGCGCCGGGGCGGTCACCGCGGCGCAGCTCGTGGTGACGAAGAGGGCGACGACAAGGATCATCGCGGCTCGCCGCATCTCACTCCTGCTCTCCGGGGAAGGGAATCCTCAGAGTAGCGGCGAGTCGCGGAGTGAGCACGTCGAGTGATCTATCGGACGGTTCCGACAACCTCTCCCAAGGAGCGTCCGGCGGCGGTGGCGCGGAGAGTCACGGTGTCGCCGTCCTCCAGAAATGTCCTGGTCTCGCCGCTCGCCAGCTTGATCGGGTCGCCGCCGTTCCAGCTCAGCTCGATGAGCGAGCCGCGCTCCTCGCGTTGCGGGCCGGAGATCGTGCCGCTGGCGAACAGGTCGCCGGTGCGCAGCGACGCGCCGTTCGAGGTCAGGTGGGCGAGCATCTGGTCGGGTGTCCAGTACATGCTCGGGTACGGCGGCCGGGAGACGATCTCGCCGTTGAGCCACACCTCGACCGTGATGTCCAGCCCCCAGTCGCCCTGCCTGCGCAGGTGGCCGAGCGGCTCGGGCTCCTGCGGACGGCCGGGGATCCGGGGCAGCGCCTCCAGCGGGGTGATCCAGGGCGAGATCGAGGTGGCGAACGACTTGCCCAGGAACGGCCCGAGCGGCACGTACTCGAAGGACTGGATGTCGCGCGCGCTCCAGTCGTTGACCAGCGTCACCCCGAACACGTGCTCCTCGAACGCCCCGGCCGGGGAGCCGAGCTCCGAGGGGACACCGACGACGAAGCCCAGCTCGGCCTCGATGTCGAGTTTGGCGCTCGGCCCGAACACCCCGGCCCGCAACTGGCCGCTCGGCCGCCTGATCGGCGTGCCGGACACCACCACGGTGCCCGCCCGGCCGTGGTAGCCGACGGGCAGGTGGCGCCAGTTGGGCAGCAGTGGCTCGGCGTCCGGCCGGAAGATGCGGCCGATGTTGGAGGCGTGGTCGAGCGAGCAGTAGAAGTCGACGTAGTCGGCCACCTCGAACGGCAGGTGCAGCCGCACCTGCTCCAGCGGGATCAGGTGCGCGTCGGTGACCGAGCGGTCGGTGGAGAGCTTCTCCTGGATCAGCGCGCGCGTGTCGTGCCAGGCGGTGTGCCCGCGGGCCATGAAGGGGTTGAGCGAGGGGGCCGCGAACACCTCGTCGTGCAGCGCGGCGGCCAGGTCGAGCACCTGGTCGCCGTAGCGGACCCCTACCCGGGGCGCTTCGCCGCGCCGGGAGAACACTCCGTAGGGCAGGTTGTCCAGTCCCCAGCTCACGCTTCCTCCTCGATCAGTCCGAGTGCGCGCAGGTCCTCCAGGGGCGCGCTGGTGTTGCAGGAGCCGTAGCTGACCAGCAGCCGGCGGGCGTGCTCGGCGGTCTCCGGGGAGACCGACTCCGCCATCCGCACCAGGTGGCCCACGTCGGTGGTGCGCAGCATCGGCGCGGGGTCGCGGTGCTCGGCGGCCTCGCAGACGGCGAGCAGCAGGTTGAGGAAGCCGTGGCGGTCGACGCCGAGCGACGGGTCGAAGTGGCGGATGGCGTGGTGCAGCCCCGCCGTGGCCTTGAACGGGATGTCGTGGTCGGCGCAGAACCGGATGAACGCCGCGAGGTGTTCGACCGGCGGGAACGCCTCGGCCGTCTCGCCGCCGCAGCGCACCTTCAGCCCGACGCCCTCAGGCACGTCGGCGTTGCCCTTGCGGGCCGGCACCTCGACGAACAGCCGCACCCCCGGCGGCAGCCGGTCGGTCATCTTCCGGGCCAGCTCGGCGACCGACATGTCGGGCGGCAGGCGTACCTCGACCAGGTCGACCGGCAGGTCCTCGAACGGCGGGAGGTCCGGCGTGTCGACGATCAGCCCGAGGCGGCGCGGCAGGAAGCTCTCCCGGCGCAGGCCGTCGAGGCGGCTGGTCGGGCAGAGGAAGCGCTGGGTCAGGAGCGGATTGTTCCTGGCCTGGTCGCGCTTGTGGCGGCTCAGCGCCTCGTCCATGTGCAGGGAAGTCGGCGGGAACAGGCCCGCGTCGTCGACCAGTGCGGAGAAAAGACTCATCGTGACCAGGTCCATGCGTAGCCGGGATCCTCGCAGGACAGGGCGCCCTGACCGAGGTCGAGCGGGCGGAACGTGTCGACCATCACGGCCGTCTCACTGGTGGTCGTGACGCCTTGGGCGACGGCGTCGATGACCGCCTCCACCGCTCCTGGCTGCGGCCCGTGGGTGAATCCGGCGGGATGCAGCGAGATGGAGCCGACGTCGATGCCGGAGCCCCTGCGCGCCGTGTAGTCGCCACCGACGTAGAACATGAACTCGTCGGAGTCGACGTTGTGGTGGTTGTACGGGATCGGCACCGATTCGGGATGGAAGTCGAGCGGGCGCGGGCAGAACGAGCACACCACGAAGCCGGGTCCCTCGAACGTCTGGTGCACCGGCGGCGGGGCGTGGGTCCGCTTCACGATCGGCTCGAAGTCCTCGATGTTGAACGCGTACGGGTAGAGGCAGCCGTCCCAGCCGACGACGTCGAACGGGTGGTGGCGGTAGACCAGCCTGGTCAGCCCGCCCCGGGTGCGCACCAGCACCGGCACCTCCTCACCCTCGGCGAGAAGCGGCTCGGCGGGCCCGCGCAGGTCGCGCTCGCAGTAGGGGGCGTGCTCCAGAAACTGGCCGTGCTGCGACAGGTAGCGCTTGGGCGGCCTGATGTGCCCGGACGCCTCGATGACCAGGGCGTTGACCTGGCCGGCGGGCACCCAGCGGTGGATCGTCCCGGTCGGGACGACGACGTAGTCGCCCTCGCCGGCCTCGATGACGCCGTACGTCGACTCGAACCTGACCCGGCCGCGCTGGATGTAGACGCACTCGTCGCCCATCGAGTTGCGGTAGAGCTCGCTGGGCGCGTCGCTGGTGGCGTACGACAGCCGGACGTCGGCGTTGCCGGCCAGCAGGATGCGGCCGGACACCAGGTCGCCGGCTCCGGTCAGGTCCTGGGTGCGGAAGTGGCGCGGGGACAGCGGCAGGTTGGGCTCCAGGCGCGACTCCGTGACCGGGGTGACCGCCTCGGCCTTGATGATGGCGGTGGGCAGGTGGCGGTGGTAGAGCAGCGAGGAGTCGGACGAGAACCCCTCCTCGCCCATCAGCTCCTCGGCGTACAGGCCGCCGTCCGGTCGCCTGAACTGCACATGACGCTTACGGGGCACCTCGCCCACGACGCGGTAGTACGGCATCCGCCCCTCCCCGGGAGTCCGTTTATCGGACGCTTATGTCCTCTATATGTGATTACCGTCGTTCATCGCCCACACGATGTCAACCCGGCACGGGCGTGGTCAGCCCAGCGCGTCGGCCAGTTCGGCCGCCGCCGCGACGACCCGTGGTCCGGCCGACTCGTCCAGCGAGCCGAAGGTCACCACCCCCACTGACGCCTCCAGCCACGGCAGGCCGCTGACCGGGGCCGCGATGCCCCGGGCTCCCTCCTGCAACTGCCCCTCTGTCACGAGATAGTCCGTCCGGCCTTGGCGAAGGCCCAGGATCGCCTGCCCCGCCGCGCCTTTCGCGAGCGGATGCCGCGAGCCCTCCCGGTAGGCCACGTGCATGTCGGTCCACGACGGTTCGACCACGGCCACGGCCAGCCCGTCGTCGCCCTCGGCCACGGTCAGGTGCGCGGTGGCGCCGACCTGCTCGGCCAGCCGGCGCAGCGCGGGCAGCGCCGCCTGGCGCAGCAGCGGCTGCACCGCCTGGGCCAGCAGCAGCACCCCGAACCCGAGGTGCACCCGGCCGTCGGCGTCGCGGCGGACGAAGCCCTCGTTGAGCAGCGTGGTCAGCAGGCGATAGACCACGGGACGCGACAGCGACAGCTCGTTGCTCAGCTCGGTCGGCGTGCGCCCGCCTCTGCCGTCGGCGAGCAGGCGCAGGAGCCGGAGTCCGCGTTCGAGAGTCTGGGCTGATTCAGCGGGCATGAAGCCGATTATCTATGCGGGTCGTCCGATTGATGATCGCCTGACCCCTTGCGCCGGCAGGGATCCTCCGGTCACGGTGGTCCCATGAAATCGGTCATTGTGGTCGGAGCGGGCATTTGGGGGTCGTCACTGGCCCTGCGGCTCGCCGAGACGGGCTGGCGGGTGACGCTGATCGAGCAACACAAACCCGGACATGTACGGCAGGCAAGCGCGGGCGAGACTCGGCTGCTGCGCTGCTCCCACGGCGCCGACGACTGGTACGCCCGGCTGGCCTGGAAGGCCCGGGACGGCTGGCGGCGGCTGGGCGAGCGGGCCGGCGAGGAGCTGTATCACGAGGCGGGCATGCTGTGGTTCGCCGGCACACCGGACGGCTGGGAGAGCGCCAGCGCCCGAGTCCTGAGAAATTTGGATATTCCGTGTCAGGTGCTGGACCCGGCCGACGGGGCCCGGTTCTTCCCCGACTTCCGGGGCGACGACCTCAGTTTCCTGCTCTGGGAGCCGAAGGCGGGCGTGATCAGGGCCCGCCGGGCGACCCAGGTGACCGCCAGGCTGGCCGAGGCGGCCGGCGTCAGGCTGGTCAGGGCGCGGGCGGTGCCGGTGGCCGGGGCCGAGTCGCCGTACGCGTGCGCGGTCGACGTCGACGGTGAGGTGCTGCGCGCCGACCGGGTGGTGTGGGCGTGCGGCGCGTGGCTGCCCCAGCTGTTCGACCTGGGCGACCAGCTGACCGTCACCAAGCAGGACACCCTGCACTTCGCGGTGCCCGCCGCGTGGACCACGCCGGGCACGCCCGCCTGGGTCGACTACGGCGCCTCCGCCTACGGGCACGGCGACGTCGACGGGGTCGGCATGAAGGCCACCTCCGACGTGGAGGGCGGGCCGTTCGACCCGGAGGACGGCGAGCGGGTCGTCGATCCGGCCGGGGTCGAGCGGGTCAGGGCCTACCTGCAGCGCAGGTTCCCGTCGCTGGCCGAGGCGCCCGTGCTGTTCAGCCAGGTCTGCCAGTACGCGCTCACGCCCGACGCCGAGTGGATCGTCGCGCAGACGTCGCCCGGCGTCTGGCTGCTCGGCGGAGACTCGGGCCACGGTTTCAAGCACGCCCCGGCGCTGGCCGAGTACGTGGCCGGCGTACTCGACGGCGCGTACGAGCCGGAGCCGCGCTTCGGCCCGCACGACCGCGTGCCGTCGCGCGGCCTGCGCACCAGCGGCGACACCGGATGACGGCGCCCAGCCGGAGGCAGGCCGGATAGCGGCGCCCAGCCGGAGGCGGGCCGGGTGACGGCGCTCAGCCGGAGGCGGGCTGGGGAGCGGTGGACTGGGCGGCGGTGGCGGCGGCCGGAGCGCGCAGGTTGCGCACCCCCGGCGACAACAGCGCCGCGAGCGTCGAGAGCAGGACGATGACGCCGCAACCGATCAACGCGGACCGCGTGCCGACCAGCGCCGCCACCGGCCCGGCCAGCATCAGTCCGATCGGCCCGAACATCAGCGACCCGAGCGCGTCGTAGGAACTGACCCGCGACAGCGACTCCGCCGGCACCTCCCGCTGCATGGTCGTGTACCAGAGCACGCCGAACACGTCGAAGCAGACGCCGAGCACGAACGCCCCGCCCACGATCACCCAGAGCGGCGTGCTGAACCCCAGCATGAAGTACGGCACGGCGATGGGCAGGCAGAGCAGGGTGGCCATCAGGATCGGGCGGCTGGGCCGCAGGCGCAGGGAGAACAGCACCCCGGCCATCGTGCCCACCGCCTCACCGGCCAGGAACGCCGACCAGGCGGGGGCGCCGCCCAGGCTCTCCTTGGCCAGCAGCGGCCCGAGCACTCCGTGGCCCGCCTGGATCGCCATCACCATGACGGAGAACTGCAGGACCACCACCCAGATCCACTGCCGGGACCTGAACTCGTGCCACCCCTCGCGCAGGTCGGCCAGCACCGAGTGGCGCTTCTCACCGGCGGGACGTTCGCCGGGCGTCATCTTCAGCGCCGCGATCAGCAGGCCGGCCACGGCGAACATGGCGCCGCTGACGGCCAGCGCCCAGCCGCCTCCGAACAGCACCACCGTGATGCCGCTCAGCACCGCCCCGGCCACCCGGGAACTGTTGGCGCCCAGGCCGAGCAGCGCGTTGCCGGCCTGCAACTGCTCGGCGGGCACGATGTCCGGGATGATGCCGGTCAGCGCCGGGAACAGCACCGCCATCGCCACGCCGCCGATCGCCGCGGCCGTCACCAGGGCGGGCAGCGGGGTCCAGCCGGTGAGCAGCATCGCGGCCAGCGCGAAGAAGGCCAGCGCGTTGACCAGCTCGCCGACCATCATCACCCGGGAACGCGGGAAGCGGTCCGCGATCACCCCGCCGACCAGCATGAACACCACCATCGGCAACGCCTGGGCGGTGAGCACCACCGACAGCGTGGTCGCGTTGGCGCCGGGCAGGCCGAGGACGCCGAAGGCGAGCGCCACGGGGGCGAAGGCGCTGCCCAGAACGGAGATCGTCCGCGCCGACAGAAGCAGCGCGAAACGCCGATCCCGGAGCAGCCCGAGATCGCGACGGTAACTGTGCACGTGGTGGCCCCCTCGACGCCCGATCGTCCTATTGTGCCCGCCCGTTATAACTCCTGTCGTCCCGTTATTCAGTGCTTGTCACTCCGGCAACAACACCGAACGCGGAATGTGAGGAGGTATGGCAAGAATCGTGGCCCCATCTCCCGTAATTTGCTAGGTCCCTGTCCGACGGCGAGGGGAACGCGGCATGCCTGACACACTGATCGCCCGCGTGGCGCGGTGGGCGCGGGAGACGCCCGACGCGCCCGCCTACACCTTCGTCGACCACCTGAGAGCCGATCACTCGAAGGGCGGGGCACGGCACACCCTCACCTGGAGCGGGGCCGACCTCAAGGCCCGGGCGCTGGCCGTACGGCTGCGCGAGCTCGCCGGGCCCGGCGAGCGGGTGGCCGTGCTGGCGCCGCAGGGCCTCGACTACGTGGTGGCCATGCTCGGGGCGATGTACGCCGGAGTCGTGGCGGTGCCGCTGTTCGTGCCCGACCTGCCGGGGCACGCCGACCGGCTGACCGCGGCCTACGCGGACGCCGCTCCCGTGGTCGTGCTCACCACCTCCGAGGCGCTGCCCGGCGTCACCGCCTTCCTGCAGACGGCGCCCGCCCCGAAACGGGTGCTCACCGTGGACACGGTCTCCGACCTGCTGGCCGACGAGTGGGACGAGCCGCTGCCGGAGCCCGAGGACGTGGCCTACCTGCAGTACACCTCCGGCTCCACCCGGTCGCCCGCCGGAGTGGAGATCACACACGCGAACGTCACCGCCAACGCCGCCCAGCTCTGGGAGGCGTTCCGGGCCACGCCCCGCACCTCCGTCGCGGTGCTCTGGCTGCCGCTCTTCCACGACATGGGGCTCATCGCCACGGTCGCGATGCCGATCATGGGCGGCAACCAGGTCGCGTTCATGGACCCGGTGGCGTTCGTCATGCACCCGGTGCGGTGGCTGCGGCTGCTGAGCGAGTTCGACGACGTCTTCACCGGAGGACCCAACTTCGCCTTCGAGTACACCGCCGCCCGGGTGAGCGAGCAGGACAAGGCCGGCCTGGACCTACGCGGCGTGCGCGTCATGCTGAACGGCGCCGAGCCGGTGCGGCCGGCCACGATGGAGGCGTTCCAGGCCGCCTTCGCCGGCTGCGGCCT
Organism: Nonomuraea sp. CX421; assembly: GCF_059358955.1. Classification (NCBI taxonomy): domain Bacteria; kingdom Bacillati; phylum Actinomycetota; class Actinomycetes; order Streptosporangiales; family Streptosporangiaceae; genus Nonomuraea; species Nonomuraea sp. CX421. Next base: position 58,218 of record NZ_JCADBK010000019.1, read on the forward strand.
GCGTCCCGAGGCCCAGACCCCGGCGTACGGGCTGGCGGAGGCGACCGTCTTCGTGGCCGCGGCGGGCCATGACGAGCCGTACCTCGTGACCGAGTTCGACCGCGACGCCCTCGGCGAGGGGCGGGCCGTCCCGTACGGCGGGGAGGGGGCGCGCAGCGCGCTCGTCTCCTGCGGGCGGCCGACCGGGCAACGGGTGCGGGTCGTCGGCGAGGACGGGCGGGCGCTGCCGGACGGGCACGTCGGCGAGCTCTGGGTGCAGGGGCCGAACGTGGCGCGCGGCTACTGGCGGGACGCCGCGCGCACGGCCGAGGTGTTCGGGGCCGTGCTGGACGGCGCGGACGGCACCTGGCTCAGGACCGGCGACCTGGGCGTCCGGCACGACGGCCGGCTGTACATCACCGGGCGCATCAAGGACCTGGTCGTCGTCGACGGGCGCAACCACTACCCGCAGGACATCGAGGTCACCGTGCAGCAGGCGCACGAGGCCGTGCGCCGCGACCACGTGGCGGCGTTCGCCGTGCCGGGAGAGGAGACCGAGCGGCTCGTGGTGGTGGCCGAGCGGTCACGCCGGGGCGCGGACGCGGACCCGGCCGAGGTGGCGCGCCGGGTGCGGGCGGCGGTCCGGGCCCACCACGACCTGTCGGTCCACGACTTCGTGCTCACCGAGGCGGGCGCCGTGCCCCGCACGTCCAGCGGGAAGACCGCGCGGCGCGCGTGCCTGCGGGCGTACCTGGAGGGCGCCCTTGTTTGAGACGGCCGGCCGGCTGGTCTATCGCGGCAGGTGGACGCTCCTGGTGCTGAGCCTGGTGGCGGCCGTCCTGGTCGCGCCCTTCGGGCTGGAGCTGTTCGGGCGGATGTCCGACGGCGGGTTCGAGGACCCCGCCGCCGAGTCGACCACCGCGGCCACCTGGAACGACGACTGGTACGGCGGCAACGCCCCCGACGTCGTCGTCCTCTACCGGCACCCGAAGGTCAAGGTGGGCGACCCGAGGTTCAAGAAGGCCGTCCATGACTCGCTGCGCGCGTTGCCGGCCGAGCACGTCCGCCGGCTGGCCACCTACTGGACGACCGGCGCCAAGGAGCTCAGGTCCGCCGACGAGCACGCCACCTACGCGCTGATCACCCTCAAGGGCGACCGGCAGGCCGCCTACGCCGCCATCAAGGACCGGCTCGCCGTGCGGAACCTCGTCGTCCGGGTCGGCGGCTCGGTGCCGCTGCTCAAGGAGCTCAACGACCAGACCGCGGCCGACCTGGTGCGCGCCGAGACGATCTCCATGCCGGTGCTGCTCGTGCTGCTCGTGGTCGTCTTCGGCAGCCTGGTGGCCGCCGGGCTGCCGCTGGTCGTCGGCGCGCTGGCGGTGCTCGGCGCGCTCGTGCTGCTGCGGCTGCTCACCGAGGTGACCGAGGTCTCGGTCTTCTCCCTGAACGTGGTCACCATGCTGGGGCTCGGGCTGGCCATCGACTACTCGCTCTTCGTGCTGAACGCCTTCCGCGAGGAGATCCGCCGGGGCGCCACCACCGAGCAGGCCGTGGTGCGCACCATGGCGACCGCCGGCCGCACCGTGGCCTTCTCCGGCCTGACCGTGGCGACGTCGCTGCTCGGGCTGCTGCTGTTCCCGCAGATGTTCCTGCGCTCGATCGGGCTCGGCGCGGCGGCCGTCGTGCTGGTAGCCATGGTGGCGGCGCTCGTCGTGCTGCCCGCCCTGCTCGGCGTTCTCGGCACCCGCGTGAACGCCCTCAGGATCACGCCCGACTTCGGCGGCTCCAGCAGCCGGGGCGGGGCCTGGCACGCGGTCGCCTCCAGCGTGATGAGACGCCCGCTGCTCTACCTCGTCGCCGTCACCGCCGTGCTGCTCGCCCTGGCGGTGCCGTTCCTGCACGTGAAGTTCGGCAACGTCGACCACCGGGTGCTGCCCGCCACAGCCGAGAGCCGCCAGGTCGCCGAGACCATCGACCGCGACTTCGCCCGCAACTCCATGGCCCCCATCGACGTCCACGTGCTCGTCGAACGCGCCTTCACCGAACGGCCCGCCGTCCCCGGGCCCCTCGGCCAGGGCCACACCCCGATCAGCGCCGTCACCCCGGTCACCCCCGCCGACGTCAAGCCCCTCACCGACCGGCTCAACCGCCTCGACGGGGTGACGGGAGTCGACGTGGCCGGCCTCTCCCAGGACAACGGCGCGGTACGGCTGGCCGTCCGCTACTCCTACGACCCGATGTCCGCCGAGGCGCGCGACCTCGTCACCCTGATCAGGTCCATGGCCCCCGAGCCGAACGTCCGGCAGGTCGTCGTGGGCGGCTCGACGGCGGCGCAGATGGACCTGATGGACAGCCTGGTCGACACACTGCCCCGGATGGCCCTGGTGGTGGGCCTGGCCACCGGGCTGCTGCTGTTCGCCGCGTTCGGCTCGATCGTGCTGCCCGTCAAGGCACTGCTGATGAACGTGCTCTCCATCGGCGCCTCCTTCGGCGTGATCGTCTGGGCCTTCCAGGACGGTCACCTCGCCTCCGTCCTCGGCTTCACCTCCACGGGCACCATCGAGGCCACGGTCACGGTGCTGATCCTGGCGGTGGTGTTCGGGCTGTCGATGGACTACGAGCTGTTCCTGCTGTCGCGGGTGCGGGCCGAGTGGCTGCGTACCGGCGACAACACGGCGGCCGCGGCGGCGGGGCTGCAGCAGACCGGCGGTGTCATCACCAGCGCGGCGCTGCTGCTGCTCGTCGTGATCGGGGCCTTCTCCACGGCCGGCATCACCGTGGTGAAGCTGCTCGGGGTCGGGATGTTCGTGGCCATCGTGGTCGACGCCACGCTGGTGCGCGCCCTGCTCGTGCCCGCCACCATGCGGCTTCTGGGATCGGCCAACTGGTGGCTGCCACGGCCGCTGCGCCGCCTCCGCTTTTCCCTCCACGCCCCCGCCCCGGAACCCGCCCGAGAACCCGCCCGAGAACCCGCGCCGGAACCCGCGCCGGAACCCGCGCCGGAACCCGCGCCGGAACCCGTCCCCGAGCCGGGGGCGGCGGCAGGCGGCGGCGGGCGGCCGAGCAGGGTGATCAAGCCCAGAACCGACGGGCCCGGCTGGTACTGGGCCGAGGCCGAGGACGCGCCGCCCGTGGTGCCCGTGAGCGGGACGGTGGCCGTCTTCGGAGTCGACACCGACCCCGTCCCGGTGACCGCCGAGCACGACCTCGCCCCGCTCCCCGCCCTGCGCGAGTCCGGGCCGTCCGTGGCGCTGCCGCCCGTCCCTCAGGAGCCCGGGTCCTCCTTGGTGGTGCGCTCGTCCGCGCGGAGACACCCGTACGGCGGTGGCGAGGAGGAGTCGGACCGCGCGCCGGACCACCTGAGGTGGGTGAAGGTGACCGGAGGGCGGACGAAGGTGGTGAGGCCCGACCCCGAAGGGCCGGGATGGCGCTGGGTGGAGGTGGACTCGTGACCGTGGCATCCGCGCCCGCGCGGCCGGGCGGCCGGACGGCAGGGCGGACGGGCCTGCTGCTGACCGTCGTCGGACTGGCCGGGTTCGTGACGACGCTGGACAACACCGTGGTGACCGTCGCGCTGCCGAGCATCCAGCGGGACCTCGGCGCCCGGCTGGCCGCGCTGGAGTGGGTGGCCACCGGGTACATCCTCACGTTCGCCGGGTTCATGCTGGCCGGCGGCCGGCTGGCCGACGTGTACGGCCGGCGCCGGATGCTCGTGGCCGGGCTCGGCGCGTTCACCGCCGCCTCGCTGGTCGCCGGGCTGGCCTCGTCGATCGAGCTGCTGGTGGCGGCGCGGCTCGCCCAGGGGGCGGGGGCGGCGCTGATCCTGCCCGCGACCCTGGCCGTGCTCGCCGGCCGGGACGAGCGGGAGCGGTCGCTGGGAGTGGCCGTGTGGATGGCGTCCGGAGCGGGCGCGCTGGCGCTGGGGCCGGTCGTGGGCGGATACCTCAGCCAGCACCTCCACTGGAGCTGGATCTTCCTCATCAACGTGCCGGTGGGCGTGGCCGTCATCGCGCTGGCCGTCGTGGCGGTGCCGGAGACGGTCGCCGAGCGGCGGATCCCGGTGGACGTGGCCGGTTCGGTGGCGTCCGTGGTGTGCCTGTCCGCCGGGACGTTCGCGCTGATCCACGCGGGCGAGCACGGCTGGACGTCGGCTGCCGTGCTGTCGGCGCTGGCCGCCTGCCTGGCCGGCGGGACGGTGTTCCTGGCCGTGGAGCGGCGGGTGGCGGCGCCGATGGTGGAGCCGGAGCTGTTCCGGGTCAGGGCCTTCACCGGGGGTGTGCTGGCCCAGGTGCTCTGGGGGCTCGGGGTGAACGGCGTGTTCTTCTACACCGCCCTCTTCCTGCAGCGAGTGCTCGGGTTCACCCCCGTGGCCTCCGGGCTCGCGTTCGTGCCGCTGGCGCTGCTGGTGGTGGCGGTGACGCCGCTCGCGCCGATGGTCGAACGGCGGCTGGGGACCGGGCGTACGGTGGCGCTCGGCCTGGTGCTGGTGGCCGCCGGGATGGTGGCGGCGGCGTTCCTGGAGCCGGGCGACGGGTGGGCGCGGTTGCTGCCCGCCGTCTGCGCGATCGGCGTGGGGTCGGCGCTGACCATGCCGCTCGGGTCGGCCGTGCTCGGGGCGGTGCCGGAGGCGCGGGCCGGGGTGGCGGGCGGGATCTTCTCGGTCAGCCGGGAGATCTCCGGGCTGTTCGGCATCGCGGTCATCGGGGTGATCGTGCAGGGGGCCGGCGGTTTCGCGCTGGGCTACTCGCTCGGGCTGGCCGTGGCGGCCGGGCTGGTGCTGGCCGGGGCCGTGATCAGTCTGGTGACGCTGCCGTGACGAACCAGATGCGCGCGTGGGTCCCGGGCGGCTCGGTGTCGTCGTGAGGGTGGCGGTGCTGGCGTTCGGGTCACGGGGGGACACGCAGCCGTGCGTGGCGCTGGCCGGCGGGTTGCTGGCGCGGGGGCATCGGGTGACGCTCGTGGCCGCGCGGCGGTACGGTCCGCTGGCGGAGGGGGCGGCGACGGTGTTCGCGCCGCTCGGGGTGGACCCGGTGGCCATCGTGGAGAGCCCCGAGGGGCAGGCCTGGCTGCGCGGCGGACCGCTCGCGTTCGTGCGCGGGTTCAGGACCGTGGTGGAGCCGCTGGCCGAGCGGCTCGTCGCCGAGGTGGACGAGGCCTGCGCGGGCGCCGACCTGGTGCTCGCGCCCGCGCTGGGCGCGTTCGGCAGGCACCTGCGCGACAGGTACGGCATGCCGTACGCGATTCTGCAGTTCCAGCCGAGCGAGCCGACCGGCGAGTTCCCGAACCCGCTCGTCCCGCTGCGCACGCTGGGTGGGATGGGCAACCGGCTCAGCTACGCGGTGGTGGAACGGCTCGGCTGGCTGGCGCTGGCGCACATGGTCAACCGGCTGCGGGCCCGGAGCCTGGGGCTGAGGCCGTTGCGGGGGAGTCCGTTCGCGGCCGACCGGCGCGACCGGGTGCCGGTGCTGTGCGGGGTCAGCCCGCTGGTGGTGCCCCGGCCCCGGGACTGGCCGGAGTACGCGCACCTCACCGGCTACTGGCGGCTTCCCGAGCGGCCGCCGCTCCCTGACTCCGACGGGCTGGAGGGGTTTCTGCGGGCCGGTCCGCCCCCCGTGTACGTGGGCTTCGGCAGCATGGCGCCGGCCGAGCCCGAGCGGGTGGCGGAGCGGGTCGTGGGCGGGCTGCGGCTGGCCGGGCTGCGCGGAATCGTGCAGGGGCTGCCCGTGGCCGTGTCGGACGAGGTGCTGCCGGTCGGCGAGGTGGACCACGCGCGGTTGTTCCCCCGGCTGGCCGGCGTCGTGCACCACGGTGGCGCGGGGACGACCGGGACGGTGCTGACGGCCGGGGTGCCCGGCCTGATCTGCCCGTTCTTCTCCGACCAGCCGTTCTGGGGGCGGCGGGTGGCCGCCCTGGACGTGGGGCCGCCGCCGTTGCCGATCGGGGAGTTGACGGCGGAGGCTCTGGCCACGCGGCTGCGATACGTACCGAAATATCGCGAGAAAGCGGCTCAACTTGGGCGGCTACTTCGAGTGGAGGATGGGGTGGAGAACGCGGTGGATCACATTGAACGTTATTGATCATCCCGATAGTGTGCGATATGTCCGCCGATCACCCCCTGGAGTAACGCGCCATGCGACTGCGGCAGATCTTCGTCATCGGGCTCGCCCTCTCACTGCTCGGCATCGGTGTCCCAGCGTGGGCGCAGGACGATCCGAAGAACTGTAACGACCTGATGGCCGCCGACACCCCGGCGTACGTCGTCTGCCGCTGGATGGCCACCCCCGAAGAGGCGGCGGACATCGGGAGGTTCTGGCTCGACAACGACGGCGAGCACCTGCAGGAGGCCGGACCGCTCGACCCGATCCTGATCGACTGCGCCGAGCCGGGCAACATCTGCCCCACCGGCGAGGACGGCGACGGCGACGGCCAGCCGCGCGACGCCGGCGACCCCGACGTCGAGGGTGCGGAGGACGGTGGCACACCCGAGTGCAAGGCGGGCGAGACCTGCTACGTGAACCCGGCCGGGTTGTCGCAGGCCGAGATCGCGCAGGCCGAGAAGACCGCCGCGGGGCAGGCCGTCCAGGCCGCCGCCAAGGAGAACCTGCGGATCTGGATCAACGCCGAGCTGACCGGCGCCTGGAAGGACGGCAAGCTCGACGCGGCCGTCAGGAAGCTGGCCGCGCTGGCCGTGCAGCCGGGGGTCGCGGGCATCAGGTTCACCACGCAGCTCGGGTTCGACCAGACGTTCAAGACCGCCGACGAGATCGACACCTTCGTCGCCGAGACCTCCACCGCGTTGCGCAAGCTCGCCCCGGGCAAGAAGCTGGCCGTCCACACGGTCGTGCCGGTGCTCGGCTGCGGCGCCGACGAGGCCTGTAAGGCCGAGATGACCAAGAAGCACCCGCTGTCGGCCCCCGACCGGGTCGGCGCCTGGCTGTCCAAGGGACAGATCGACCAGCTCGCCCTGGACAGCGGACTGCTGGCCACCGAGTACGCCACCTGGAAGATCGACGCGCCCACGGCGCAGCGCAACCAGTGGATCCAGGTCCGGGCCCGCGCCTGGGACGCCTACGGCCAGATCGCCTCCGAGGACGCCGGCTTCGCGGCGACCGGCGCCTCGAAGCTCACCACCGAGCAGGCCACCCAGGCGATCAACGACCGGATCGTGGTCCCGCTGCAGACCGACGCCGCCGAGACGGTGACCCTCTGGAGCCGCTGGAAGGACGAGCGGGGCCAGGTCAGCAGGACCTTCGGCGAGAAGTGGGCGACCAACGCCACCTGGGACCAGCTGAAGAAGCTGACCTCGGTCCGCCCGCGCCTGGCCACCGTGTACGACCCGGCCAACCCCGAGGTCGACCCGGCCACGGACATGAAGAACCTCGCCGAGGTCTTCGGCCAGGTGTACGTGCACGCCGGCGCCTGACCCGCGGCGTCCGCCCCAAGGAGCCATTCACGGGTGGGCGATGACCGCCTACTCGTGAAACCGCTTCGACACATGGTCATGCGGTTTTCGGGAACCGTTCACCGTCTTTTCTGGCGAGCCCCTGTGCCGTGCCAGTGTCTTCGGACCCCACCCGAACACGACTCCCGCCACCACAATGGCCAGGAGCAGACTCGTCACGAACGGGTCGTAATGGGAACCGTCTGCCGGGAAAAGTGTTACGCCGAGGTTGACCATGTCGTGGAAGACGATCGCGCCGAGAATGCTCTTGCCCATGTTGCCGTAGAACCAGAAAATGAGGACCCGTAAAAGGACGGTGACCACGCACTGCCACAGCACCCAGGTGGCGCCGTGGCCTGTCTGGAAGAACGGGATCACATGCCAAACGGCCCAGATCGAGCCCATGGTGATGCTCGCCTTCCAGGCGCTCCACCGGCTGAGCTCTCGTTCGGCCGCGTAGCCCATCCAGCCCAGTTCCTCACCCGCGGCGGCCACGAAGAACACGACGAACAGCACAGGGATGGCGGCGAACGCGATCTCCGGCGACGGGAGCGGGCGGCCGGCCCACACCATGAGGCCGTACTCCAGCAGTAGAACGACGGGCATCAGGAGAACGAGCGGCACATACCAGCGCCCACGCTTCACTCTGCTGGCGTCGAAAGTCCTGCGTAATAACTCCCACACGCCCGAACGGCCCTTTTCTCGATACGTGAGAATGAGGGCCGCGACGAGCGGGCAGAGAAACATCAGCGAGCTCACGGGCAGATTCATGGGCAGATATCCGGAGAGGTCGGGAGCGACGGCCCCGAAGATCCAGAACGGGATCGACAGCGCGAACACCAGCGCATAGAATTCAAGTAGTGATCTGCGTGCCGAGCTTTTCGCCATTTTCATGATCGCGACAATAGCACCCGACCGCCATTCGCCGAAAAGGCGATTGTGATGGATGAATGGCCGGGCCCTCTCCCCTCGGCGCGGGCGGTCCGCCCGTCACAGGCTTTTCGGCGTGAATCCGCGCCCGCGCCCGCACGCGGCCAGGCCACCACGAGCGGACACGATATATCTTGACCTGAGGATGCAACGCGACATATCGTGTCCATCCAGCGATGTGTCTCGGTCCTTGGAGGACGATCCCATGAACGAACTGGTGCCTGTCCTGGTGGTCGTCTTCGTCGTCGTCCTCGTCCTGCTGTCGGTCCTGCAACTGGCGCTCGTGTGCGGCGCGCCATGGGGGAGCCTTGCGTGGGGCGGGCAGCACCGGGTCCTCCCGGGACCGCTGCGGGTCGGCAGCGGTGTCGCGCTGGTGCTCTATGTCGCGTTCGCAGTCGTGGTCCTGGACCGTGCCGGCTGGATCGACGTGCTGGCAGACCCCGTGGCGGTCACCGGCACCTGGGCGGTGTTCGGGTTCGCCGCGCTCAGCGTCATCCCCAACGCGGTGTCCCGAAGCAAGCCGGAGCGGTACGTCGGAACCTCCGCCGCGTTCCTGCTCGCGGCGGCCAGTCTCGTCGTCGCGCTCAGCGGGGCGTCGACGACCTGACATCGTTCAACCGGGCCCACGCGGGCGATGGAGCGCCGGACGACGCCACAGCGATGGCGTCCCGTGGCCTCGTCAGCCCGGATCCAGCCGCCAGTCGCCGCCGGACGTCTCCGTCGGCGCCGGGGTCGGGACGGTGCCGCCGCCCCGCAGGCCGAGGGCCGACAGGATCATCGGGTAGGAGCTCTTGAACTCGCGGGTCCAGTACGGCCAGGTGTGCGTGCCGTTCCCGTACAGGTGCAGCGTGTGCGGGATGCCGAGCTTCTTCAGGCGCTTGCTGAGCGCCTTGGCCGTGTAGGCGGACAGAGGCTCGCCCAGGTGGGCCGGATGCCAGGGGGAGCCCGGCGGGTCCAGCGGGCCGTTGAAGCTGTTGGTGCCGCTGGACAGGTAGATCCGCACGCCCTTCAGGTTGGGCGCCAGCACCAGCGGGTCGTTGGCGGCCCACACCTTGCGGTCGCGCAACGGGTCACCCCAGAGCGCCAGCGGGTCCTGCTTCTCGCTGGCCTGGGCGTTCATGATGACGGCCGGGATGCCGGGCAGCTCGGTGGCCAGGATGCCGCTGTAGGCGCCGGCGAAGCGGAACATCCCCGGGTAGCGGGCGGCGTACTTGATCGCGCCGTACGCGCCCATCGACAGGCCCGCGATCGCCCGCCGGGTGCCGGCCCGGTAGCCGAGCTCCAGCAGCCGTCGCACCTCGTCGGTGTGGAACGTCGCCCACGCCGGAGGGCCGCCCCGGCCGCCGTTGTGCCAGTCGGAGTAGTTGCCGGCCCGCCCCGCCTCGGGCATGACCACGATCGCGTCCAGCTTCGCGGTGTAGGCCGCCACGTCCGTCATCCTGGTCCACGACGTGTAGTCGTCGGCGCCGCCGTGCAGCAGGTAGAGCACCGGCCAGGTGCGCTTGGCGGTCTTCGACCAGCCTTCGGGCAGGAGCAGCCGGACCGGTGTCAGCTTGCCGGTCGACGGCGACGAGATGAGCAGGTCGAGCATGCGCGGGCTCAGCCGGCGCTCGCTCACGACCCGGGCGCCGCCCGGCAGCGCCTTCTGGCCGGGCGCGTAGCTCTTCGGCGGCGTGGGATCGGCGACGGCCGGAGTGGCGCTCGCGCCGACGAGGAGCGCCGTGGCCAGGGCCAGCAGGGCCGAGAGGGGGCGCGATCGCATGAGGGCTCCCGGTTCGCATGGGAAATGCCAGGGCTCAGGTGACCCTAGAGGTCACGGCCATGCCGAGCTATGACCTGAAGCAACGAAACAGCGCGAGAGCTTGCGCCTTGCCGGACAAATCCCGGGTTAACCACGGGCGACCCGCGAGGGAGACTGGCGGTGACGAAGGGGGACGTCATGATCGAAGTGAAGAGCATCGACAAGCCGGACGAGCGCCGCGACTTCCCGATGGGGCACCTCGACGTGTGCTACCTGACGGGCCTCACCTTCGGCGTGGGCACGTTCGAGCCAGGGTGGCGCTGGTCGGAGTCCGTGCGACCGATCGTGGGCACCGAGTCGTGCGAGGTTCACCACAACGGGTTCGTCGCCCAGGGCAGGCTCCGATTCCTGATGGACGACGGCACCGAGGCAGAGGTGGGACCAGGAGAGGCCTTCGTCTGCCCGCCAGGACACGACGCCTGGGTCGTGGGTGACGAGCAGGCCATCGTGTACGACTTCGCGGGCGGGGCCGCGGAGTACGCCAGGGCGTAGGAGTCAGGGGTAGAAGTGTGTGAGTCGAAACCGGTCGCGACATGCCCTGCTGCCCGCGTACGGCACGCACTCGGGACTCCCATGACCCCGTGACAGCCGCCACGTCATTCGTGAAGCGCTCACCGATCTGAGCCGTTAGGGCCGCGGCCGGGAGGTGGGCTGGGTGGTGGTCGAACCCGGCCCTCGGTCGTGACCGCGATCTCCGCATGCGGTACGAGCCCGGCCGCGTCCCGCACACGTTCCGCGAGTTGACCGGGCGTGTCGGCACGGTCCTGCCGCATCGGCCACGTCGCCGAGAGATGTGGGATCCAGTGTTCGGCCCCTGATCGCGCTGCGCCGGGGTTATCACCCGCGTGACAAATCGCTCCCGAGGAATGTTCGGTACGGACCTGCCCCCGGCCTGGAATGTCTGGGTATGTTGGCCGACCATCCAGCCTCAGGGAGCGCTCGTGAACGCACTCGGCGAAGGCGAGATCCGCCACTTCCTCCTGGAACGGATCGGGCTCCGCTGCGCCGAGCAGGTCGATCCGGACCGGCCGCTGGAGGAGTACGGCCTGTCCTCGCGGGACGCGGTGGCGATCGCGGGCGAGCTGGCCGAGCTGCTGGGGCGTGAGCTGGCCCCGACGCTGGTGTGGGAGCACCCCACGGTCACCGGTCTGGCCCGCGCGCTCGCAGCCCCTGAGCCCGTGGCGGTCGAAACCGGCAACCGGGCTCTGGCGGTGGGTACCGACGGCTGGGCTCCGGTGACCGGAGCCGACGGCCGAACTTCTCCCGCCGGGGCCGGAGGCCGGGGCGAGCGGGCGCCACGCGATGAGCCCGTCGCCGTGGTGGGCGTGGGCTGCCGGTTGCCGGGAGCGCACGGGCCCGAGGCGTACTGGGAGCTGCTGCTCGACGGACGCGACGCGGTCGGCGAGGTGCCGGCGGGCCGCTGGGAGGCGTTCGACGACGGCTCGGCGCGTACCGAGGAGGTGCTGGCCGCGACGACCAGGCACGGCGGGTTCCTCGGCGACGTGGCCGGGTTCGACGCCGGATTCTTCGGCATCGCGCCAGGCGAGGCGGCGGTGATGGACCCGCAGCAGCGCCTGCTCCTGGAGACCGCGTGGGAGGCGCTGGAGCACGGCGGCATCGCGCCCAGGTCGCTGGCCGGCAGCCGCACCGGCGCGTTCGTCGGCATCTCGGCCGCCGAGTACGCCTACCTGACCAGCGCCGACCTGTCCGGCGTGGACGCCTGGACCGCGACGGGCGCCGCCCTCAGCATCGCCGCGAACCGGCTGTCCTACCTGCTCGACCTGCGCGGACCGTCCATGGCGGTGGACACCGCCTGCTCGTCCTCGCTCGTCGCCACCCACCTCGCGGTCAGGGCCCTGCGGTCGGGGGAGTGCGACCTGGCGCTCGCCGCCGGGGTCAACCTGCTGCTGTCGCCGCTGGTCACGGTGGCCTTCGACCGGGGCGGAGGGACGGCGCCGGACGGGCGGTGCAAGGCGTTCGACGCCTCGGCCGACGGGATGGCGCGCGCCGAGGGGTGCGGCGTGGTCGTGCTGAAGCGCCTCACGGACGCCCGGCGCGACGGCGACCGGGTGCTGGCCGTGATCCAGGCGACGGGCGTCAACCAGGACGGCCGCTCCAACGGCCTGGTCGCCCCCAGCCCGCGGGCGCAGGAGTCGCTGCTGCGCCAGGTCTACGCCGATCTGGACCGCGGCCCCGACTACATCGAGGCGCACGGCACCGGCACCTACCTAGGCGACCCCATCGAGGCCCGCGCCATCACCGCCGCCTTACCCGGCCCGGTGCTCCTGGGCTCCGCCAAGACCAATCTCGGCCATCTGGAGGCGGCCGCGGGGATCGCCGGGCTGATCAAGACCGTGCTCGCGCTGCACCACGGCGTGATCCCGCCGAGCCTCCACTTCCGGCAGCCCAACCCGCACATCCCCTGGGACGCTCTCCAGGTCGTCACCACCCCGACCCGCTGGCCGCGTCACCCGGCCCGCGCCGGGGTGTCCTCCTTCGGGTTCGGCGGCACCAACGCCCACGTCGTCCTCGACACCGCTCCGGAGGGGCCGGAGGACGCCGCGCCGGGAGACGGGCCCGCGAAACGGGTGTTCGTCCTCACTGACACCACCGCGGACCGCGTCCGAGAGTACGCCCGGACGCTCGCGAGCCGCTGCCCGGACCTGCCCGACCTGGGCGACGTGGCCCACACGCTCGCCCGGAGGGCGGGCCGGGGCCGGTCGGCCGCCGCCGTGGTGGCCGGGACACTGGAAGAGCTCGCCGGCGCGCTCCAGGACGTCACCCCCACCACCGTCCCGCCGGGGGCGAAGGGGCCGGTGTGGGTGTTCAGCGGGTACGGCTCGCAGTGGCCGGCCATGGGCCGTCGCCTCTACGACCGGGAGCCGCCCTACCGGCAGGCGATCGACGAGCTGGCACCCCTGCTCATGGCCGAGGCCGGGATCGACGTCCACGCCCCCGACCCGGTCGACGTGGCGACCGTCCAGCCGGTGATCTTCGCCGTCCAGGTGGCCCTGGCCAGGCTATGGCGCGCCTACGGCGTCGAGCCCGCCGCCGTGATCGGCCACTCCATGGGCGAGGTGGCCGCCGCCGTGGTCGCGGGCGCGCTGGATCCGCACGACGGGGTACGGGTCAGCTGCCGCCGCGCCCGCCTCCTGGGCACCCTGGGCGGTGGCGGCGCGATGGCCGTGGTGGGTGTGCCCGCCTGCGAGGTGCCCGGCGACCTGCACGTGGCCGTGCACACCTCACCGAGGCAGACCGTGGTCACGGGCGATCCCGAGCGGGTAGCGGCGTACACGGCCGAGCTGACCGAGCGTGGGGTGTTCGCCCGGACCCTCACCACCGCCGGGGCCGGACACTCGCCCCAGGTCAAACCCCTCCTCCCGCTGATCAGGGACGAGCTCGCCGCCATCACGCCCGGTAAGGCGCGTCTGCCGTACTACTCCACCGTCTTCGACGACCCCCGCGAGCAGCCCGCCTTCGAGGCCGCCTACTGGGCCGCCGGCGTTCGCCGCCCGGTCCGTCTCACGCAGGCTGTCCGGGCCGCCCAGGAGGACGGTTTCACCGTCTTCACCGAGATCAGCCCGCACCCAGTCCTGGCCCAGCCCCTGCACGACACCCTCACGACGTCCGGAGGGTCCGTCCTGGTCACGCACTCGCTGGAACGCGGCCACGACGACGCCTTCCACGCGCAACTCGCCGCCGTGGCCGCCGTCGTCACCCCCAGGACGCGGGGCCGCGTCGTGGACGTGCCGCCTCCGGCGTGGCGGCACACCCGGCACTGGGTCGCCCCGCACCGGCGCCCCTCCGGTCACCGGCTGCTCGGCGCGCACGTCGAGACCGCCGCCGGGCACGCCTGGACGACCACGCTCGACGACCTCGCCGACGCGCCCTGGCGGCTGCCCGCGCAGGACTGGCACCGCGACGGCCACCCCGTGCTGCCCCTCGCCGCCGTGGCCCGGCTCGCGCACGCCGCCGCCCGAGAGGTGCACGGCGAGACCGAACTCCACGACGTGACCCTGCACGCGCTGCTGCCGCTGCCCGCTCGCGTCACCGTCACGCTGACGGGCACCAGGATCGAGCTCACGGCGAAGAACGCGGCCGGCGTCTGGACCGTCGTCGGCACCGTCTGTCTCATCCCCGTGGGCACCGGACCGTACGGGATCTTCGGCCTCACCGGGGTGCTGGAGAGGGTGGGGCGGGTCACGACGTCCGGGGAGTTCGAGGGCGTCGAGGTGCGAGAGGCCGCGGCCGTTCCCGTCTCTCTGGAGAGCAAGCTGGTCCAGCGCGTGTGGGTCCCCGCGCCGCAGGAGGGCGGCACGGCCGCGCCATCGGCCACGTGGCTGATCGCCGAGCAGGGCGATCCGCGAGCGCCCCGCCTCCGCAGGATGCTGGACCTCCCTGAGACGCCGGGCCTCCCTGAGACGCCGGGCCTCTCCGTCAGGCGGAACCTCTCCGCGACGCGGAGCCCTCAGGCGTCCTTCGAGGCGCGGGAGGGCGGGCACGGGATCGTGCTGGTGCCCAGGGGCCTCGATCCTGAGGCCACGCAGCGGTACGTCCTGGATGTGGCGAGACTCGCCGTTCAAGGGGGCAGGCTCACGATCGTGACCGAGCGGGCCCAGGCGGTGGACGCCGGGGAGCCAGGGGATCCGGGTGGGGTGGCGCTGCGCGGGCTGGTGAGGGTGCTGGCGTTCGAGCATCCGGAAAGCCGGGTGACGCTGCTGGACGTGGACGATCTCGGCGCGCTGCCCCGGGAGTTGGCGCACGACTCGGCCGACGACGAGGTGGCCTGGCGCGCGGGGGTGCGCCACGCGGCCCGGCTGCGGAGGACGGCGCTGCCGCCCGCCCGGGCCGTGCCGGTCGTCGGCGAGGGCGCGTACCTGGTCACTGGCGGGTACGGCCGGCTCGGGCTGATCGCCGCCCGCTGGCTGGTCGAGCGCGGCGCGACGCGGGTCGTGGTCAACGGACGTTCGGCGCGGGCCGAGGTGCCGGAGGGGGTGCGGGTGGTCGTCGGCGACCTCGCCGAGCCCGGCACGGCCGAGCGGCTGGTCGCCGCCGCCACCGAGGGCGGGCCGCGGCTGCGCGGCGTCATCCACGCCGCGGGCGTCCTCGACGACCGGCTGGCGGCCGACCTCGATCGCGACAGTCTCGACCGGGTGTGGGCGGCGAAGGCGCGCGGCGGGCTCCGGCTGCACCAGGCCACCGAGGAGCTGGACCTGGACTGGTGGGTCGCCTTCTCCTCGGCGGCCGCGCTGCTCGGCTCGCCCGGCCAGGCCGCCTACGCCACCGCCAACGCCTGGCTGGACGCGCTCTGCGCCCTGCGCAGGTCCAGAGGGTTGCCCGCCATCTCCATCAACTGGGGGACGTGGGCGGGGGCCGCCGCGATGCCCGCCGTCGAGCCGCTGACTCCTGCCGAGGGCGTGGAGGCGCTGGAGGCGCTGATCCAGCGGGACCTGTCGGCGGGCGTGGTCAGACTGGACGCCGCGATGGCGGCCAGGGTGTTCCCGGGCATCGCCCGCATGCCGTACTTCTCGGAGGTCGCCGACCTGGCCGACGTGGGCCCACGGGTCGCGGGCGACCTCGCGGAGCTCGCGGAGCTCGCCCCGGACGAGGCGGTGCGCGTCATCACCGGCAAGGTACGCGAACGGGCCGCCGCCGTGCTCGGCGTGGAGCCTGCCCTGCTCGGTGCGGGCACCGTCCTGACCGAACTGGGGCTGGACTCGCTCGCCGCGACCCGGCTGCGCGGCACCGTCGAGTACGACTTCGGCGTCGTGATCCCCGCGGCGCCCCTGTTGAACGGCGCCACCCTGGGCGACCTGGCCTCGGCGGTGGCCGCCGAGCTCGACCTGACCACGGCACTCGACCTGACCAAGGCCCCCGGCCCGGAGCCGCCCGCGAACACCTCGGCCGGTCGCGCTCAGAACTCGGCCGCACCACCGGCAGCGTCATCGGACGTGGCACCGACTACATCGCCGGCCGCTCGGCCGGCACGAGTCGAGCCGAGGGACGCGGCGGAGCGGCAGGTCGTCCGGGTGCTGGCGGGCCTGCTCGGCCGCGAGCCGTCGGTCACCGAGCCGGTGGAACCGCAGGTGCTGGCCATGGCCCTTGACCGGCTCGCCAACGAGCTCGGCAGGCCGATCACGCCGGGCGGTGACGCGGACTCCGGCCCGGACGGGGTCAGCGCCGCGGAGATCGCGGACGCGGTTCGGGAGGTCGAGGAGGGTGAGGCCGGGCGTGGCCTGATCCGGCGGCTGACCGGGAAGCCGGGCAGGCCGCTGTTCCTGGCGCATCCGGCGGGTGGCACGACCGGCGTCTACAGCCTGCTGGCCGACCGGCTGGGGGTCCCGGTGCTGGGGCTCGAACGGTTCGACGGGGCGGGCCGGCTGGACGTGGCCGAGCGGGCGGACCGCTACGCCGAGGCCATCCGGGAGACCTGCGCGGGGCCGTACCGGATCGGGGGGTGGTCGTTCGGGGGGATCCTGGCGTTCGAGATCGCGCGGCGGCTCGGCGGCGTGGAGCTGGTGGCGATGATCGACTCGGGGCTGCCGGACCGGGTCGACGAGCAGACGCGGCGCGAGCTGGACGCCCAGCGATATATCGATTTTTCGGGCTATCTGGGTGAGACCTACGGCGTGGACGTGCGGCTGGAGCCGGCCGAGCTGCGCGCCCTGGACGACCCCGGCCGGCTCGCCCTGGTCGAGGCGCGGATCGCCGCGTCGGGCGTGCTCGACCAGCTGAGCCCCGCCATCCTGCGCCACCAGATCACCTCCCACGAGGACACCCGGGCCATCGAGCGTTACCGGCCGGGGCCGTACCAGGGCAGGGTCGTCCTCTACCGCTCGACCGAACCCACACCCTGGGCGGTGGAGGACACCCGATACGCCCACCAGGACGACCCGGCCAGGGGCTTCGCGGCCTGCAGCAGTGGGCTGGAGATCGTCGAGATCCCCGGATCGCACCACCTCAACCTGCTCGATCCCCCGTACGTAGAGGTCATCGCCGAGCATTTGAAGGGATTGCTATGACGCTGGCACAGGCCGTGGTGGCGGGTGCGGAGCCCGACGAGCTGGCCCGCCTGGAGGTGCCGTCCACCTACAACGCGGCCTACCTCCGCAAGGACGAGGTCGGCATGTTCGACGGCGACGAGGACAAGGACGTCCGCAGGTCGATGCACGTCGGCCAGGTGCCGATGCCCGAGCTGGCGCCCGACGAGGTGCTGGTGGCCGTGATGGCCAGCGCGATCAACTACAACACGGTCTGGTCAGCGATGTTCGAGCCGGTCCCGACGTTCGCGTTCCTGGAGCGGTTCGGGCGCACCGACCCCCGGCACGACCTGTCCACGCACGTCCTCGGCTCCGACGCCTCCGGGGTCGTGGTCAGGGTCGGCGCGGCCGTACGCCACTGGCGGATCGGCGATCGGGTGGTGACCAGCCCGGCGTACATCGACGGAGAGGACCCGATCGCCCAGCACGACGGGATGCTGGCGGCCGACCTGCGCGCATGGGGCTTCGAGACCAATTTCGGGGGGCTGGCCGAGTTCGCGGTGGTCAAGGCGACCCAGCTGCTGCCCAAGCCGAGGCATCTGAGCTGGGAGGAGGCGGCGTGCAACCTGCTGTGCGCGTCGACCGCCTACCGGATGCTGGTGGGCGAGCGCGGCGCGCGGATGAAGCAGGGCGACGTGGTGCTGCTGTGGGGCGCGGCGGGCGGGCTCGGCGGCTACGGCGTGCAGCTCGTCAGGAACGGCGGTGGCATCCCGGTCGGCGTCGTCGGCTCGCCGGAGAAGGCCGAGCTGCTCGGCCGGATGGGGTGCGCGCACGTCATCGACCGCTCGCAGTTCGACGACCTGAGCGACGAGAAGGGCTGGCGCAGGCTCGGCGCCGAGGTCAGGCGGCTCGTGGGCGAGGACCCGGCGATCGTGTTCGAGCACACCGGCAGGGAGACGTTCGGCGCGTCGGTCTACGTGGCCCGGCGCGGCGGGTCCGTGGTGACCTGCGGCTCCTCCAGCGGGTACGCGCACACGTACGACAACCGGCACCTGTGGATGAAGCTCAAGCGCGTCATCGGCTCCCACGGCGCGAACTACCAGGAATGCCACGAGGTCAACCGGCTCATCTCGCTCGGCATGGTCCATCCCACGCTCTCGGCCGTCTACCCGTTGACCGGGGTCGCCGAGGCGACGCGGGCCGTACAGGTCAACCGGCACGTGGGCAAGGTCGGCGTGCTCGCGCTCGCGCCGGAGCCCGACCTCGGCGTCGAGGACCACGCGCTGCGCGAGCGGGTCGGCGAGGACCGGCTCAGGCTCTTTCGCTCGTGAGCGCCGGCCGGGCGGGCGAGGACCGGCTCAGGCTCTTTCGCTCGTGAGCAGCGCCTGCCGGGCGCGCAGCACGATCTCCAGCTCGAAGCGGATGTCGGGGTCGGCGAGCTGGTCGCCGTAGAGCTCCTCCAGCTGGCGCAGGCGGTAGCGGACGGTCTGCGGGTGCACGTGCAGGCGCGCCGCGACCTCGCCCGCGCCCCTGCCGTGACGCAGCCAGGCCAGCAGCGTCTCGGCCAGGCGGTCCTGCTGGCCCGGCCGCAGGTGCGCGAGCGGCGCCAGCCGAGCCTCGGCCAGGGTGTTGACCAGCTCCTCGTCCTTGAACACGACCAGCGTGGCCATGTGGTCGGCGCAGCGGAGCAGGCCGCGCGGCAGCACGCCGCGCCGTGACAGCTCCAGCGCCTCGCCGGCCCACCGCAGCGAGGCGGCGGCGGCGGTCAGGGACACGGCGGGGCCGATGGCGGCCCGGTGCCCGCGCAACGCGGTGTCCAGCAGCTGACCCTGGCCGGGGCCGTTCGGGTCGGGCACCAGCAGGCACGGGGTGGGCCGGTCGAGGCCGGTCAGCACGTCGGGCGGCAGGACCGGAGCGCGGTAGGCGCCGTGCTGGTCGCCGAGGGCCACGCAGGCGACGGTCTTCGGCAGCCGCCAGCCTGCCGCCTTGGCCAGGTCGGCGATGGCCTCCGGGCTCGCGGGCGGGCGGCTGAGCAGCAGGTCGAGCAGCCGGCCCCGGCGGCGCTCGACTTCGCCCGCCGCGTGCGCCCTGGCCTCGTCGAAGCCCTCCGCTGCCGCGTCCGCGAGCTGGTCGAGGTAGACGAAGATGGCCTCGCCCAGGTCATACAGGGACTGCGGCGACAGCCCGAGCGGCTCGGCGAGCTCGGTCAGCCGCCGCCAGCCCACTCGGGCGCCGAGCCGCATCGCGGTCTGCAGGGGCTCCATGTTGCGCCCCTCGGCGGCCTCGCCCCGGCCGATCGCGCGGAACGGCTCGGGGTCCCAGGGCGCCTCGGGGTTCTCGATGTGGTCGAGGAAGCCGACGACGGCCTGCTCGACGGCGAGCCTGACCACCTTGATGTAGATCTCGTCGGATGGCCGGGCGTACTCGGGGATGCGGGCCTGGATCTCCTCGATCACCTCTTCGGAGACCCGGCCGATGCCGCCCCTGAGCGTCTTCACGAATTCCGCGGTAGTCCGGGTGTCGCTGGTGTCACTCTTGTTGGCCATCGTCCCTCCTGCCGCCATTGTGACTTAGGCGACAGAAGATTTGCATAGCAAGTGCTTGTTTTGTCACTTCTGGAGAAAGGCGCCGAACTCCGTCACATCGATCAGCCCGTCGCCGTCCTGGTCGAGCCTCTCCACCCCGGCCTGCGCCGCCTCCAGCGTGATCGGCTGCCCGAGGACCTCCATCAGCCGGACCAGCTCGTCGGCCGAGATGCGGCCGTCCTTGTCGGCGTCGATCAGGTCGAAGGTGATCGTGTAGTCGCTCATGGGGTCCTCCTGGGAGATCCGTGTCGGTCAGACCTTAGTGGCCGGGTGACGAAGTGGGTTGTTGAATGCCCCGAGTTGTCGCCTCATATCACCCCAACCCCAATCTCAACCGCTGGATAAGCCTTCTCGGGGCTCGAATGAACTCATCGAACTCCGCGGTCCTCGGGTGGCTGATGGCCGCATCACCTGGGAGGACGTACACGCGGAGGCGCCCGCACCGGGAGGTGCGGGCGCCGGAGGGGCGGGTCAGCTCAGCGCTTCGGCCGGGGCGTGGCCCCGTGCGGTCGAGGCGCGGGCCGAGGACGGGGCGGACGCGGTGGCGGCGCCGATCCCGCCGGTGTCGGCGGCGTAGGTGGCCACCAGGGTCGCGATCGCGTCGGAGTTCACGTCAAGCGCCTTGTCGCTGATGTTGCGGATGTCGTCACAGGCGCTGTGGTAGCAGGGGTCGAGCGGGATGCCCGCCGTGCCACCGAAGATGGCGGCCTCCTCGGCGGTCTTGAGCTGCTCGGCCCCGGTGAACAGGCCGCCCGCCGGGATGCCGGCGGCGATGAACGGTCCGTAGTCGGAGCGGCCGGTGAACGCGGTCGCGGTGAACGGCAGGCCGCGGCCGGCGAAGAACTTCTCGAAGTCCTCCTCGATCTTCGCCGAGCCCTCGGGCCCCGCGGTGCCGAAGGCGTCGCCGTCGCCGTCGTAGATGCCGAAGGTGTAGTTGGGCGAGGCGATCATGTCGAAGTTGAGGTAGAGCGCGATCTTGGCCCGCTCCTCCTCCGTCAGCGTGCTCACGTAGTGCTCGGAGCCGAGCAGGCCGAACTCCTCGGCGCCCCAGAAGGCGAAGCGCACCTGGTTCTTCGGCTTGGTCTTGGCGAACTGGAGCGCGACCTCCAGGATGCCGGCGCTGCCCGAGCCGTTGTCGTTGATGCCCGGCCCCTCCTGGACGCCGTCGAGGTGCGCGCCGACCATGACCACGTTGGCCGGGTCGCCCTTCTTCGTCTGGGCGATCACGTTGTAGGTGGTCCTGACCTCGGAGATCGGGTCCCAGTTCATC
The DNA here is from genome assembly GCF_059358955.1 of Nonomuraea sp. CX421. Classification (NCBI taxonomy): domain Bacteria; kingdom Bacillati; phylum Actinomycetota; class Actinomycetes; order Streptosporangiales; family Streptosporangiaceae; genus Nonomuraea; species Nonomuraea sp. CX421. The sequence goes on from NZ_JCADBK010000019.1 coordinate 79,204, forward strand.
TTGACCGTGGTGCCCGCGGTGGCCGCCAGTTCCTGGCCGACGGCGAAACTGGTGAAGAAGGACGGGATGGTCACACCGGGGCCGCCGAGGACCGGGTTGAGGTCGACCTCGGTGCGGCCCTCCTGGCCCTCGTTGAAGATGATGGCGCCGGCGGCGCCCGCGGCCATGGCGTTGTCCACCTTGACGCGGAAGTTGCAGGTGCCGCGCTGCATGAGGGCGACGTTGCCAGGGACGAACCCCGCGAAGTCGGCCGCCTCACAGCCGGAGGTCGAGCTGTTGGCCGGGCCGGGCGGCAGCACGAGGTCGACGGCCTGGATCGTGCCGGTCGCCGAGCCGGCGGGAGAGTCGCCCATGGCCACGTAGTCGCTGAAGAACCCGTAGGTGTACGCCTTGGGAGCCGGGCTGGTTCGTTCCAGGACCGGCGGCGTGACGTACCCCTCGAACTGGAACTCGAACGGCTGGATGGTCACGTGGTAACCGGCCTTGCGCAGCTTCTTGGCCACGTAGTCGCGGGAGGCGTCGAAACCGGGGGTGCCGGACACGCGCGTCCCGTTGTTGGCGTCGGCGATCGCCTGGAAGGCCCGTAGGTGCTGCTTGACGTGCTTGCCGGAGACGGCCTTGACCAGTTTGCCGACGGTGTCCTTGCCGGGGTGGGCGCTGGCCGGGCCGGCGAAGGCGACGGAGGACAGCGCGACGGCGGTGACGACCGCGCCGATCATGCCCTTACGTAAGCGGGAACGCATGAATTGCTCCTCGGAAACGTTGGGGGACCCGGGTCGAAGATGCGCGCGTCTCCTGAACGTATTGATTAATCCTGTTATTGGGGAGATGGCGGATGTATCTGTTCCGTCACGGACTCAGAACATGTCACACGAACCCGCAGGTGATCGGTAAGGGCCGCATGCCCGCGCCGCAAGGGGGTAGCGGGCGGGCCATGCGATTGACCTATACCTCTGATCTGTGGTGGAAGAACGCCGTCATCTACTGCCTCGACGTGGAGACCTACAAGGACGGCAACGGCGACGGCATCGGTGATTTCCGAGGGCTGACGCAGCAGATCGACTATCTGGCCGGGCTCGGGGTGACGTGTCTCTGGCTGATGCCGTTCTTCCCGACCCCCAACCGTGACGACGGCTACGACATCACCGACTTCTACAGCATCGACCCGAGACTGGGCACGCTGGGCGACTTCGTGGAGTTCATGCGGACCGCGCACGACCGGGGGCTACGGGTCATCGCCGACCTCGTCGTCAACCACACCTCCGACCAGCATCCGTGGTTCGTGGACGCGCGGTCCGGCAAGGACTCGCCGTTCCGCGACTGGTACGTCTGGTCGGACAAGCCCGAGCCCGACCCGGAGGAGATGGTCTTCCCCGACAAGGAGGACAGCGTCTGGGAGTGGGACAAGAAGACCAAGCAGTACTACCTGCACAGCTTCTACCGCCACCAGCCCGACCTCAACGTGGGCAACCCGGCGGTGCGCGACGAGATCACCCGGATCCTCGGGTTCTGGATGGAGCTCGGGCTGTCGGGCTTCCGGGTGGACGCCGTGCCGTTCCTCATCGAGAACGTCCAGCCGAAGCTCGGCGACCCGCACGACTTCCTGGCCGACCTGCGGGCCTTCATGACCAGGCGGCAGGGCGGCTCGGTGCTGCTCGGCGAGGTCAACCTGCCGTACGACCAGCTCGTCGAGTACTTCGGCAACGGGCTCGGCGACCAGCTCAGCATGTGCTTCGACTTCATCGCCATGCAGCGCGCCTGGCTGTCGCTGGCCAGGGGCGAGGCCGAGCCGCTCGCCTCCGCGCTGCGGGAGCGGCCGAAGGCGCCGAAGGACTGCCAGTGGGCGGTGTTCCTGCGCAACCACGACGAGCTCACGCTGGACAAGCTGAGCGAGGAGGAGCGCCAGGAGGTCTTCGAGGCGTTCGGCCCCGAGAAGGACATGCAGATCTTCGGCCGCGGCCTGCGCCGTCGGCTGCCGACCATGATGGGCGGCGACCTGCGGCGCATCAAGATGGCCTACAGCCTGCTCTTCTCCATGCCCGGCACCCCGGTGCTCTTCTACGGCGAGGAGATCGGCATGGGCGAGAACCTCGACGCCGAGGGGCGCATGGCGGTGCGCGTGCCCATGCAGTGGTCCGGCGACGGCGGTTTCAGCATGACCGAGCCGGACCGCGAGATGACCGGCGGAGCGTACGCGCCCGACCGGGTGAACGTGGCCGACCAGAAGCGCGACACCGACTCGCTGCTGCGCTGGTTCCAGCTGCTCATCGAGCGTTACCGGGAGTGCCCCGAGCTGGCGTGGGGCGAGCACACCGTGCTGGACACGGGCAACGCGGCGGTGCTGGCCCACCGCTGCGACGCGGACGGCGCGACGGTGGTGGTGCTGCACAACCTGAGCGACACGGCCCAGGACGTGGACCTGAAGCTCGACGGCCTGGAGAACTGCCTGCTCACCGATCTCCTCGTGGACGGCACGACGGAGGTCTCGGACCGTGGTGTCGCCCACCTGCCCCTCGGCCCGCACGGCTGTCGCTGGCTGCGTGCCTCGGAGCCGGAGATCGCCCCCGAGGACTCCTCGGTCAAGTCCAGCACGCCGTAGCCGGATAGCCGCCGACATACCGGGCGAATCGTAATCACTGGGTAATGTGCCGCGGTTACCGTGCGGCCCATGCAGACCAAGAAGCTCGCTCTGCCCGGAGTCGCGGCGCTGACCGTGCTGGCGCTGGTCGGCCCGGCCGCCCATGCCGTCGGAGCGGACAGGGCCGGGGGCGACAGGACCGTCACCGTCACCGTGATGGGCACGTCGGACATCCACAGCAACGCCGTCAACTGGGACTACTACAAGGACGCCGCCTACGCCGACAGCGCGGGCAACTCCGTAGGCCTGGCCAAGGTGTCGTCGCTGGTCGACAAGGTGCGCGCGGAGCGAGGGGCGGACCGCACGCTGCTGTTCGACTCGGGTGACACGATCCAGGGCACGCCGCTGGCGTACTACTACGCCAAGGTCGAGCCGATCACCCGGACCGGCCAGATCCACCCGATGGCCAAGGCCATGAACGCCATCGGGTACGACGCCGTGACCCTCGGCAACCACGAGTTCAACTACGGTCTGCCCCTGCTGGCCACCTGGGTGCGCCAGATGAAGGCGCCCGTGCTCGGCGCCAACGCCGTCCACGCCACCTCGGGGCGGCCCGCCTACCAGCCGTTCGTGATCAAGACCATGAAGGTCAAGGGCGAGAAGCCGGTCAGGGTGGGCGTGCTCGGGCTGACGAACCCGGGTGTGGCCATCTGGGACAAGGCCAACGTCGAGGGCAGGCTGCGCTTCACCGACCTGGTGGAGTCGGCCCGGCAGTGGGTGCCCGTCATCAGGCGGCAGGGCGCCGACGTGGTCGTGGTGACCGCGCACGCCGGCGACAACGGGATGTCCTCCTACGGCGCCGACCTGCCGATCGAGAACGCCTCCGCGCTGGTCGCCGAGCAGGTGCCCGGCATCGACGCGGTGCTCTTCGGCCACGCGCACAACGAGGTCAGCCAGCGCTTCGTCACGAACAAGGTCACCGGGCAGCAGGTGCTGCTGACCGAGCCGGGCAAGTGGGGCCAGCGGCTCAGCGTCATCGACTTCGAGCTGGCCAAGCAGCGCGGTAAGTGGAGCGTCACCGGCAAGTCCGCCACGACGCTCAACACCAACACCGTCGCCGAGGACCCGAAGATCGTCGACCTGCTCAAGCCACAGCACGACACGACCGTCAAGTACGTCAACACGGTCGTCGCCCAGTCGGCCCAGCAGCTCTCGGCCACCGAGTCGCCGTACAAGGACACCCCGATCCTCGACTACATCCAGCAGGTGCAGGTCGAGACCGTCAAGCATGCGCTGCCGGACAACCAACTGCCGGTGCTGTCGATCGCCGCGCCGTTCAGCCGCTCGGCCGTCTTCCCGGCCGGCGACATCCGGGTGCGCGACGTGGCCGGCCTCTACGTGTACGACAACACGCTGCTGGCGATCAAGCTGACCGGGGCGCAGCTCAAGGACTACCTGGAGTACTCCGCCAAGTACTTCAACCAGCTGGCCCCCGGCGACCCCGTCGACGTGTCCAGGCTGACCAACGCCGGCAACACCCCCGACTACAACTACGACCAGCTCTCGGGCGTCACCTACGACATCGACGTGGCCAAGCCCGTGGGACGGCGCATCGTCAACCTCGGCTACGAGGGGGCCCCGGTGCCGGCCGACAAGGAGTTCGTGGTCGCGATCAACAACTACCGGCAGTCGGGCGGCGGCGGGTTCCCGCACGTCACCGGCGCCCCAGTGCTCTACAACGCGCAGGTGGAGATCCGCCAGGCGCTCATCGAGCACGCGACGGCGAAGGGCACGATCGACCCCGCCGACTTCGCCGTCGCGAACTGGCGCCTCGTCCGCGACGGCGCGCCGTTGTTCTGACCGGCAGGCGACCGGGCGCCGTCAACCGCGCCCGGTCTCCTCAGCGCGGTTGCCGTCAGCTGCCCCGGGTCGCCCCGGCTCGGTTGCCGTCAGCCGCGCCCGGTCACCCCAGCTCCTCGAAGAGCGTGAGCTGCAACCCGGCCGGCCCTTCCAGGCGGGAGTTGAGTGAGTTCCACGGGGTGCGGGTCGGCTCGGCGATCACCGTGGCGCCCGCCTCCGCCAGCCGGGCCGTCGCCTCGACCGAGTCGTCCACCTCGAACGCCACCCGGATGTGCCCGGCCACCCGGCGGCCCACCTCGACCTCGTCGATGTAGGCGGCGTTGGGGGGATCGGTGATCTCCAGCGTCGCCCGCCCCGCCTGCAGGATCGTCACCCGGCCGCCGTCGGGGGAGGCGAAGGCGCCCTGCTCGGGCAGCCCGAGCGTGTCGCGGTAGAACTCCAGCGCCTGCTCGTAGTCCTCGGCCGTCACGACCAGTCTCAGCTCACGTACCGTCATGTGCCAGGACAGCATCCGGACAGGCCCGTTCATTCCCTAGTAAGTGGACAGGCCCGGTCGCTCCCTTATAAGTAGGACGGGCCCGTGACGCGGTGGCGGAACGTCCACCAGACCCACGCCTGGGCGGCCACCAGCAGCGGGATCAGCGCGAGGATCACCGGCACCAGCACCGCGCCCGCCGTGCCGGCCGACAGCGGCAGGCGCAGGCCCACCAGCACGCCGACCACCGCGAACGCCGTAGCGGTCAGCGCGAAGGTGCGGGCCTCGCCCGCGCCCCCGGACAGCATGGACGCCCTCCGGTGCGGCTCGCCGCGCAGCCGCAGCGCGGCGAAGGCCAGCCCGTGCGCCGCGAACAGGGCGGCCACCACCAGCGCGGGCAGCACCGCGAGCGGCCCGTCGATGCCGGTCAGCACCTGGCCGAGCAGCAGGCCCCAGCTCAGCGCCAGCCCCCAACTGCCGGCCACCACCGCGCCGTCGCACCAGCGCTGCCATCCCGTGTCCGGCAGCCGCCCGCGCAGCCACAGCCCCGTGTCGCGGATCACCCAGGACATCAGCAGCACCACGACCAGGCTGTAGTGGCCGGTGATCAGCTCGCTTTCGAGCTCGGGGAAGAGCCCGGCGAGCACGCCACCGGTCGCCACCAGCCACACCTCGTTGCCGAGGAAGAACGGCGCGATCGCGGCGATCACCACCCGCCGCTCGGCCCCCGAGCGGCCGAGGTAGGGCAGCAGCATGCCGACGCCGATGTCGGCTCCGGCCAGCACGAGGTAGCCGAGCGCGAAGAAGGCCAGGATGAAGATCTCCATGACGGCTCCTCAGAAGGTCAGGACAGGGGAGGGGGCCTCGACCGGCCGGTCGCCCAGCGTCACGGCCTCGGGCCCGCGCCGGGCGGCCCTGGCCAGCAACCAGTAGTTGATCGAGACCAGCACGGCGAACACCGTGACGAACGCCGCGAACGAGAACCCCATCTGCGCGCCCGTCACCGGCGACATCGCGTCGGCCGTGGTCAGCAGGCCGTAGACGGTCCACGGCTGGCGGCCCATCTCGCGGAAGATCCAGCCGCCCAGCATCGCGACGAACGGCAGCGGGATCATCGCGGTCAGCAGCCAGTGCCAGAGCCGGAAACCCCGGACGGCAGGACGGATCAGCATGAGCAGCAGACTCGGCCCCGCGACGAAGAACATGATCGCGAACGCCGCCAGCATGGTGATCGCGCCACCCTGCACCCAGCCCACGGGCGGCAGATAGTCGCCGGGGCCGTGTGCGGCCACCATCTCCGCCTGCATCCTGGCCAGGCGTTCGGTGTCGCCCACCCAGGCGGCGGCCTTGGCCGGTTGGAGCGTCTCGAAGCCGATGCCGCCGATCGCCGCGGTGAACAGCGTCGCCGGCAGCGCCAGGCCGACGCCGACGCGCAGCGACTTGCGGAACAGCTCGTGCTCGGCGGTGCGCCGGCGCAGGTGGTAGGCGCTCACGCCGGCCATGACGAACGCGGCCGTCGTCATCGCGCCGCCGAGCACGTGGTAGAAGGCGACCCGCGCGGCCGGATTGGCCACCATCGCGCCCAGGTCGGTGAGCCGCAGCGTGCCGTCGACCAGCTCGTGACCCACCGGGTTCTGCAGGAACCCGTTGGCCACCAGCACCCAGAACGCCGAGGCGTAGGCCGTCAGCGTGACCACCCAGATCACCGCCAGGTGGACCCACCGGTTGAGCCGGCCCCAGCCGAAGATCCACAGGCCCAGGAAGGTGGACTCGATGAAGAACGCCACCAGCGTCTCCAGCGCCAGCGCCGAGCCGAACACACTGCCCGCGTACTCGGTCAGCCCGCTCCACGACAGCGCCAGCTGGAACTCCATCACGAGGCCGGTGACGATGCCCATCGCGTAGTTGATGACGTAGAGCTGCCCCCAGAACCTGGTCATCCGCAGGTGCACCGGACTGCCGGTGACGGTCGCCCAGGTCTGGATCAACGCCACCAGCGTCGCCAGCCCGAGCGTCAGCGCCACGAACAGGAAGTGCGCGCCCGCGGTGAGCGCGAACTGCAGGCGGGCGAGGTCCACGGTTTCCATGCGCAGATCATGTCCGTACGGCTCCCGCCGCCGCGTCGGACCAGGGGATGCTCTCTGCCGTACATCCTGGGGATCATTGCGCCCCCGGCCCGTACGACTCAGGGTGTAAGCCACCCAGGGGTGATCATCCCGGCCTCGTAGGCGAGCACCACGACCTGGGCCCTGTCACGCGCGCCGAGCTTGGTCATGATCCGGCTGACGTGCGTCTTCGCCGTGGCCGGGCTGACCACCAGCCGGGCCGCGATCTCGTCGTTGGTCAGTCCGCCCGCGACCAGCGTCATGACCTCGCGCTCGCGTTCGGTCAGTGAGTGGAGCTCGGGCCCGGGCTCGGGACGCTTGACCCGGGCGGCGAACTCCGCGATGAGCCGCCGGGTGACCGAGGGCGCGATCAGCGCGTCGCCCCTGGCCACCACCCGGACCGCGTGGATCAGCTCGGCCGGCTCGGTGTCCTTGACCAGGAACCCGCTGGCGCCCGCCCGGAGCGCGCCGTAGACGTAGTCGTCGAGGTCGAAGGTGGTCAGGATGATCACTCTGACGCCGTCGAGCCGGGGGTCGGCGACGATCCGCCGGGTCGCCTCCAGGCCGTCGAGCTCGGGCATCCGGATGTCCATCAGCACCACGTCGGGTCGCAGCTCGCGGGCCCCGGCCACCGCCTCCAGGCCGTTGGCGGCCTCGGCCACCACCTCGATGTCGTCCTCGTCGCTCAGGATGGACCGGAACCCGGCCCGTACGAGACGTTGGTCATCGGCCAGCACCACGCGGATCATCGGGCTCCCTCCGGGCGCGGGGCCCCGTGCAGAGGGAGATCGGCGACGACGCGGTAGCCACCCTCCGGCCGGGGGCCGGCCTCCAGCGTGCCGCCCAGCGCGGCGGCGCGCTCGCGCATCCCCTGCAATCCGAATCCGCTGCCCTCGGTGTACGCGGCGCCCGGCCCATCATCTTCCACGCGGATCACAATATGTCCGGACTCGTTGGTTATGGCGAGCGTGGCGGTGGAGACTCCGGAATGCCGGGAGACGTTCGTCAGGGCCTCGCGGATGATCCGGGCGGCGGCCAGGTCGACCTCGGTGGGCAGCTCGTCCAGCGGCCCGGTCAGCTCGGTGCGCACGGTCAGCCCCGTCGCCGCGACCAGCTCGTCCACCCGGGCCAGGCTGTCGGCGGGCGCGACCGGCGCGTCCTCGTCCACCTGGCGCAGCACCCCGAGCGTGGTGCGCAGCTCGCGCAGCGTCTCCTTGCTCGTCTCCTTGATCGTGCGCAGCGCCGCCTCGGCGTCCTCCGGCCGCCTCTTCAGCCCGTGCAGCGCCGCGGACGCCTGCACGTTGATCAGGGAGATGTTGTGGCCGAGCACGTCGTGCAGCTCCCTGGCGATGCGCAGCCGCTCCTCGCCGGCCCGCCGCCGGGCCTCCTCCTCCCTGCCGTGCTCGGCGTCGGCCGCCCGCCGCTCGGCCTCATGGAGGTAGGCGCGCCGGTTGCGGGTGACGCCGCCGAACGCGATGGCCGCCACGACCCAGCCCGTGATCAGCAGGAACACGCTGTCGTCGACGTGCCTGACGTCGCCCGTCTCGCCGAGCCCCATGGCCAGCAGCGCGGCCGCCCCCGTGGAGATGGCGGCGACGAGGTGCCCCCGGTCGGCGGCGGTGAACAGCACGACGAACGGCAGGATGATGAGCGGCCCGTCGAAGGCGGCCAAGGGGTAGTAGACGACCACCGACGCCGTCACGATGACCAGCGCCGCGACGGGCTGCCGCGTGCGCAGCAACGTGCCGCCGGCCGCCGCCAGCGGCAGCACGACGTCAAGCGGGCCGGGTCGCGCGTCACCCGGCCAGATCAGGGGCGTGAGGAACGTGCCCACGAGCGCGATGGCGACCACCACGAGCGACACGACCGTGCTGGACGACATCCTCGGCATGCGCCCATTCTCCACGCGCGTGCGGCGGGCCCGAAGCTGGGTAAAGCGGAGAGATGAGCACTGAGGACGAACTTCTGCAGGTGGAAGAGGACCTTGCCAGGTTGCGTGCCGAGAACAGGGAGCTGCGCGAGCAGATCGGCGACATGGGAGCCACCGATCAGATCGAGATCGGCGCGATGATCGCCATGGCCGACGAGCGCGAAGAACTGATCGCCGACCTGGAACGCCGCCGCGCCGATCTCCGGCAGCGGCTCCAGCGGAGTTGAAGCGCGCCGAGGGCTGCCGTGGCACACCCTCGACGCGACGATTCAGCGGAGCGGCGCGCCGACCTCGTGCAGGTGTCGCAGCGCCTGGCCGTACGAGTCGAACAGCCCTGTCTCCAGGTAGCTGACGCCGATCTCCTCGCAGTAACGCTGGACGATCGGTTGCGCCTTGCGCAGGTTGGGCGCCGGCATGTTGGGAAACAGGTGGTGCTCGATCTGGTAGTTGAGCTGGCCCAGCGCCACGTCGAGGACATGGCCGCCCTTGACGTTGCGCGAGGTCAGCACCTGCTTGCGGAGGAAGTCGAGCTTGTCGTCCTTGGTGAGGATCGGCATCCCCTTGTGATTGGGCGCGAAGGTGGAGCCCAGGTAGAGGCCGAAGACCCCCTGGTGCACCAGCAGGAACAACACGCCCAGGCCCACCGGCAGCACGGTGAAGACCAGCGCGAGGTAGGCCACGACGTGCGCGACCAGCATGGCCCCCTCCAGGCGGCGGCGCTTCATGGAGGGATTGGCCAGCGACTTGAAGCTGGCCACGTGCAGGTGCCACCCCTCCAGCGTGAGCAGCGGGAAGAACCAGAACGCCTGCCACTTGGCGATGAACCGGGGCAGACCATTGCTTCTCCGCGCCTGGTCGGTCGACCAGACGATCACTGCGGGAGAGACGTCGGGGTCGTGGTCCTCATGGTTGGGGTTGGCGTGGTGCCGGTTGTGCTTGGTGTTCCACCAGCCCCAGCCGAGCCCGATGCACAGGTTGCCCACCACCAGGCCCAGGTTGTCGCTCGGCCGGCGGGTCCTGAAGACCTGGCGGTGGCCCAGGTCGTGTCCGAGGAAGCCGAACTGGGTGAAGATCACGCCCATGAGCACGGCGACGAGCAGTTGCCACCAGGAGTCGCCGACCCACACGAACAGCGCCCAACCGCCGAGGTAGGCGGCCGCGGCCAGGCAGATGCGGACCGTGTAGTAGACCGGGCGCCGGTCGAGCAGACCCGCTTCGGTGATCTTGCTGACCAGTTGAGCGAAATCACTACCCCTGGTGTCGATCGTCACTGGATCGGCCACTGCACTCCTTTTGTCGCGGGGGAAACTGACACCAACACTGGCGCATTCTCAGCGCGGACGGAAGATCGCTATCGCGTAGGCGCTCCAAGGGATGGCCTACGCCTCGCACCAGGATGTCGCCGCTTCGCCGCCCCCGTCCCGGGAAGGCGGCCGGCGGCGCCTGGCGGCGATCCGGCAGCGGTGTCTCACACGGCGTGAGACAGGACGAACGTATGGATCGTCGGCTCTGGGCCGACGGGACTGGCATGAGTGAGACGTTCGACGACCCCGCCGATGTCGGCGAGGTCCTCGTTACAGATGGAGGATACCCGCCCACACGGAGTTACCTGGACGAACAGGTCATATGGGAAAAAAGGATGGACAAAGTCGCGCCACCCGCGCGGTCCCGCTCCGTACCCGGACCCGCCGCGACGAGAGCCGGGACCGATCGGACGCCGGCAGCGCGCGACCGGGTCAGGCGGACACGAGCCGACCCTGCCGGAAGACGGCCAGAGGCCGGTGGAGCGCGGTGATGTCGGCCAGCGGGTCGCCGTCCACCGCGACCAGATCGGCGTCGAACCCCGGGGCGATCCGGCCCTTCCGGTGCTCCACCCGGCAGTGGCGCGCCGCCGCCGAGGTGATCGACCGCAGCACGTCGAGCGGAGCGAAACCGTGTTCGACCAGCATCTGCGCCCCGTACGGCAGCACGCCGTGCGGCTTTACGGGCGCGATGCCGGCGTCGGTGCCGATCACGAACGACACGCCGGCGGCGCCCAGCGCCCGCAGCGACTCCCGGAGCGCGGGCAACAGGCGCAGCATCCGGGGCGGCAGGGGCGCGGAGACCGGAGCCAGGCCGGCGGTGATCGACACCACGACGCCCGACGCGGCCAGCCGGGCGATCAGCCCGTGGTCCACCTCGATGAAGTCCTCGGTGAAGAACGAGCAGTGCTCGACCGAGTCGAAACCGGCCTCCAGCGCGTACGCGGTGCCCTCGGCGCAGTGGGTGTGCCCGGTGATGGGCAGGCCGTGCGCGTGGGCCTCGTCGGCCGCCGCCTTCAGCTCGGCCGCTCCGTACTGGCGCCGGTGCGAGTGCGTGCCGGGCGTCATCTCGCCCCCGGTGACCATCATCTTGATCACGTGCGCGCCACGCCTGGCACGTTCCCGTACGGCCTCGCGGACGGCCTCCTCCCCGTCGGCCTCGCCGCCGAGGAACCAGCAGTGCCCCTTCGTGGTGGTGATCGGCGGTCCCGAGGCGAGGACCTCCGGACCCGTCGCGCCCAGCCCGAGTCGCAGGGCCAGGAAGTCCCGGTCGCCCAGGTCGCGGACCGTGGTGACGCCGGCGGCGAGGTGCCGGCGCGCGGCCTCCCGCATCCGGTCGATCAGCCCCGGCGCGTCCAGGCCGGGCAGCGGATCGGGGCTCGCGTCGAAGGCCAGGTGGACATGGCAGTCGATGAGACCGGGCAGCAGCGTGGCGTCCCCGAGCTCGACGCTCTCGGACGGGACGCCGGACCCGCCGCCGAAGTCGACCGTGCCGGGCCCTCCCTGGTCGATGACCGCGCCGCCGGGGCCGGTGACGGCGGTGATCCGCCCGTTCGCGACGGTCACCACCCGGTCGTGGTGCATGTCCCGGCCGTCGAACAGACGGCGTGCGCGAATAGTGAGCATGCCGTCACGGTGAACCTCGATGGCGAGGCTGTCACGGGTAATCCCTACCGAGATGCGCACCCATTTTCCGGCCACTTCTCACCAGAAGGACCGGCTGGTACGCCCCTGATCGCACCCCGCTCATTACAGCAGACCTGGGCGATTTAGGGGGACGCGTCATGACTTCGTAAGGGTTAGCCGGAAAGCCCGGATCTACCGTCTGATCATGATCGATGTTGTGCTGCCCTGCCTCAACGAGGCCCAAACATTGCCGTGGGTGCTGGAGCGGATGCCGGTCGGATACCGGCCGATCGTCGTGGACAACGGCTCGACCGACGGTTCCGCCCGGATCGCCGAGTCGTACGGAGCGACGGTGGTGCGGGAGCGGCGGCGAGGGTTCGGCTCCGCCTGCCATGCGGGACTGCTGGCGGCCACGGCCGAGGTGGTCTGCTTCATGGACGCGGACGCCTCGCTGGATCCGCGCCAGTTGCCCCGCGTGGCGGACCCCGTGCTGGCAAGGGAGTACGACCTGGTCCTCGGCCGTCGCCGGTTGCGCGCCCCGGCCCGCCCGACCTCCGCCGAATCCGGAGGTTTCGCGAGCGCCGCGGGCTCCGCGGGCTCCGCGAAGCATGTCTGGCCGGCACACGCCCGGTTGGGGAACGCCCTGCTGGCCTGGCAACTGCGCAGGACGTCCGGGATCCCGGTGCGCGATCTCGGACCGATGCGCGCCTGTCGCCGCCGGGCGCTGCTCATGCTGGGGCTGGCCGACCGCAGGTTCGGCTATCCGCTGGAGATGGTGCTGCGCGCCTCCACCGCCGGCTGGCGGATCATGGAGAGGGACGTCGACTACCTGCCGCGGACGAACCGCGCCAAGGTGACCGGGACCGTCCGCGGCACCCTGCGCACCATCGCCGACCTGCGCGCAGTCCTGGCCGCCGACCAGGTCTGACCACGGGCCCGCAGTCGGCGGGCCGGCCGGGTCAGCCGGTCGAGAGCCGGTCGAACAGCGTTACCGCCGCCTGCCGTACGTCGTCGGGGGAGAGCCCGTCGAGCGTCTTGCGGGCCTGTTCGGCGTCGCGGGTGGTGGCCAGCGTGATGGCGACGGAGGTCGCCGCCACGCGGTCAAGGGATCCCGCGGGCGCCGCGTCCGCCAACTGCTGGGCGCTCGCGGCCAGGTCGAGGTTGTCTGTCAACGGGTCTCCTCGGGTGAATACGGCTCGACCCATTGCATCACTTGACGTGGCACTCAATCCACCATTCGATGATTTATCGGCGGTTCGCTCCCAGAACGGCCTGGTCAGACCAGGTGATCGGCGCGCAGGCCGGCCGCGCGGGCGGCTCGCCCCGGGCCAGATCCGCCAGATCCCGGACGCGTGCCGTTCTCGCCCGGGACAGCGCCGAGCGGGCCAGCACCTCCAGATGCATCATGTCCTTGCTGTGCTGGTAGTTGCCGCCCCAGCGGCAGAGCGGGTGCGCGCCCTCCCAGGCGTGCACCACGGCCGCCGGGATGGTGATGACGCCGTGGTCGGCCCAGCCGCGCACCCGGGTGATCCCGTAGGCGTCGACGAGCACCTTCAGCGCGGCCCGGTCGGGATCTCCGCTCACCTGCTCGTCGAGCTCCTTGAGCTTCGCGCGGGCCGCCGCCCTGGTGCTCGCCTTCTTGAGCGCCCGGTCCAGGTCGGCGCGCATGATCTCCTCGTCGTGGTACGCGGGAAGCAGGCGCCGCAGCCAGACCTTGAGCCGTTCGGAGGCGGCCGCGACCCGTTTGTAGACCTCGGCCAGCGCGTCCACCGAACTCGCCGCGTACAGCCATTGGCCGAAATCCACGCCGGTGGCCCGCCGGAACGCCACGAGCACGACATTTCCCTTGAGCATGGGATTCCAGTCGGGATCGATGTCCAGCGCCAGGCCGAACGCGTGGTTGGAGAGTTCGTCCGAGCCCGCGACGTGACGCGGCACGAAACCGCCGACGCTGAAGGTCTCACCGCTCATCTGCCGCGCCGCGGCCGGATTGAGCCGGCGCACGAACGCCTCGACCCGCGCCAGCAGCGGCAGCATCGTGCTGTGCACGCCGCCCGCCACCGGGCGTCCGAAGAAGGTCGCGGGCACGATGTGCGCGAAGATCGCCGTGTGTGGGCAGCGCCAGCCCTCCCGGTGGTAGACCGCCCGCATGAACCGGTACTTCTCCAGATCGCTGCCGAACGGCTCGTCCTTCAGCGGCCGGAATCCCCGTCGCGCCAGGTCGGGCAGCGTCGCGAACTCGGCGTCGGTCTCCGCGAGGAGCGTGGCGTACGCCGCCTCGACGCCGGGGCGCGGATCGGACAGCGGGGCGCCGGGATCGCGGGCCGGCAGGACGGCGACCGTGCGGGCGTCCGCGTCGCCGACCGGGACCCCACCGCCGAGCTGGCCGGCCGCGCCGGTGGGGACCACGCGCCGGCTCACCAGCAGCGCGACGATCTCGTCCACCGTGGCGCCCCGGCGGAACGCCTCTTCGGTCACCCGGTGCTCGACGTCGGAAAGCAGCTGCTCGGCCATCGGCGCCCTCCGTGCCGTCCGGTTCGTGACAACCAGCGCCCTGGACAAGGGTGGAGGAGCGTGATGATGCTGTCAACGTGACTGAATCTCCCGATCCAGCGCATACGAACGGCGGTGAGGACCGGTTCGGATTGATGGCCGACTGCGATTGCGAGTCGCCGCTACCGGTCAACCGCATCACTGAGAGTTTCACGTTCGGCCAGTTCATCAGGCTCGCGCAGAAAATCGACGACGTCACGGCCACGGTCGAGCTGACCGCGCCCGCCCGCGCGGACCGGCCGCGGTTCACCCGGCCGCACCCCGTCGTCTCGCTGAGCGACGCGCTGGCCGACGGCGGGAGACGTTCGGCCCCTCCCGAGCCCCAGCCCGAGGTGCGGGAGATCGGTGTGCGGGATCTCGACGGGCTGCTCGCCACCGGGCGCGTCTCGGATGAGGAGACCGAGTTCGAGATCCCCCTGACCCGGCCGGTCGTCGCCGCGCTGCTGCGGGGACGCCCGGTGCGGCTCGCGGCCCGCACGCGGGCGGGCAAGAGCGTGGTGCTGCTCCGGCCGCCCGGCCCCGAGCGCCGGCAGGCCACCGCGCCCGCCGTCACCGAGCACGAGATCACCGACCTGGCCGCGTTCCTGACCCGGCCGCGGGTGCCCGGTCTGGAGGGACTGCCGTTCCGGCTGAGCCTGTCGGCGCGGAACGTGGGCGAGCTGCGCCGGGTGGGCCGGACGACGGTCGAGCTCGCCGAGGAGGGCGGGGGCGGGCCGGTCGAGCTACGGATGCGGCCACGGGATGACGATCCCGTCCCCGACCGGTCGCCGGACCTGCCTGAGGACCGGCCGGTGGAGCCGGACACTCCCGAGGTCGAAGCCCCGGAGGACACCCCCGCCGAGCCGGTCGTCGAGGGCGCGACCGGCGATCCGGCCGCTCCGATCCCCGGCACCGGTCAGGTCGTGCTGTTCCTGCCCTGGCGGCAGACGTGGCGGCTGAACGGCTACTCCAGGGGCCCGCTGCTGACGAGCCCCAGCCTGGGGCCACAGGAGGAGACCACGATCGAGATCTTCTCCTGGGACCGATCGAAGCGCAGCCTCGAACAGTCCTCCTCGACCGACGTGGAGCAGTCCTTCGAGTCGTCCGACACGACCAAGGACGTCATCGACGTCGTCAGGGACATGACCCGCAACGAGAACCTGCAGCTCCAGGCCAACGCCTCGCTCCGGGTGCTGTACGGCGCCGTGGACGCCCAGATCTCCGGAGGGGTGAACCGCACCGAGACGGTGTCCAACGTGGCCAAGCGGACCGCGAACCACCTGACCGAGGCGGTGAGCCGGGCCGCGACGCGGGTGCGTACCAACCGGCAGACCAAGATCGTCGAGTCCAGCGAGGTCGGGCGGGAGGAGCGCGTCACCCGGCGGGTCCGCAACGTCAACCAGTGCCGCACGCTCACCCTCGACTACTTCGAGGTGGTGGCCAACTACGAGATCACCACCACCTTCGCCAAGGACGACGCGGCGGTCTGCGTGCTCATCGGGCTGCCGGTGAACATCCGGAGCATGTCCTGGACCTCGGAGGACCTCCGTACCCACGAGCGGGCGCTGCGGCTGGCGCTGCTCGACCCGGCGATGGCGCCGGGCTTCGCCGCCGCCCGGATGCTGGCGGCGCGCGAGGCGGCGTTCAAGCTCGTATGCGAGAAGGCGGCCTGTGAGAAGCCCGAAACGGCCGGCGCACAGGGCGGCGGCGAGGACGACGAGCCGCCGGACCCGCCGGAGCTGGTCAGCGCGAGGCAGGCGATGAGCCGGCTCTCGGCCGGCTACCGCGGGCTCTACACCGCCAGCTGCGATCCGCTGATGGCGGCGTGGAACGACGGCTACGAGCCGCCCAGCACCACCCACCTGCTCGGCTTCCGCATGTGGATCTACCGAATGCTGCTGACCCGGCTGCTGCCCCGGCTCAAGCAGGCACTCGACGGCATCCTCTCCGGCTACGAGAAGGCCACGGCCGGCCAGCTCACCTCGGCATGGACGGCCCTCGCGGGCGCGCTGCCGTCCCCGGGCGGGCTGAACCAGCTCGACTCCCTCCACACCAACACCGACGACATCTCGTCGATCATCTGGACCGCCGTGGACCGCTACGCGGACTCGGCCGCGGAGGCCAACTGGTACTGGAACACCTTGGCCGCCTGGCGGGCCAAGGACCCGGACGACAACGGGCTGCCCGCGCTCGTCGAGTCGGTCCGTTCGGCGATGTCCGCCCTCGCCCAGGCCGCCGCGCCGGACGACCCCGGCACGCCCGGCGGCGCGGCCGGCGGCGCCAACGAGCAGCAGGCCATCGACACCGACACCGACCGGGTCGACTTCGCCTTCCCGCTGCGCGAGGTCGCGGAGGCCACCGAGCGCGCCGACGCGCTGCGCCGCCACATCATGGCCCACGACCAGTACTACAAGTTCGCGGTCTTCCAGTTGCTCCCGCTCGGCGACCAGATCCAGCACTTCGGGACCCTCGGCCTGCCGGTGGAGCTCCTGGAGCCACGGGTGATCGGCGCGATCCAGACCGCCAGCGGCGTGCTGATGGCCATCCCGATCAACCCCGCGCTGAGCGCCGACGCCCAGCGGGCCCTCGACCTGTTCCTGATCGAGAACCCGGAGATCGCCGGTTTCACCGCCGGTCGCGAGGTCACGCTGCCGACCCCGGGCGCCAGCTGTGAGGGACGCCTCGGCGGCTGCGACTGCTGCGAGCCCGAGACCCGCGACCGGCACCGCCTCGAACGCGAGCGAATGGCCGCCGAGACCGACCTGATCAGGCACCGGGCCGCGTGGCAGGCGCAGGACACGCGCCGCTACCGTCTCCGCCTCGACCGGAAGCCGCCCGACCTCGACGACCCCCGCCCGCCGTCCGCCGCCCACCTGGTGGTCTCACTCGAACGACCGAAGGAGCCCCCGGCGCCGCCGTCGAGGTGAGTCACGCGGAGGGGATGCGTTCCAGGAGGCTCTGCATGTCGTCGGCGTGCTCCTCCTCCTTGGCGAGCAGTTCCTCGAACACGCGCCGGGTGGTGATGTCGCGGTCGCCCAGCCACTGGATGATCTCCGTGTAGCTGGCGACCGCGATGCGTTCGGCGACCAGGTCCTCCTTGATCATGTCGATCAGGCCGAGGCTCTCGTCGTACTGGGAGTGGGCGCGGGTGGTCAACGTGTCGGGGTTGAAGTCGGGCTTTCCGCCCAGCTGGACGATCCGGGCCGCCAGCTTGTCGGCGTGCTGTTGCTCCTCGCCGGCATGCTCCAGGAACTCCTGGGCCACGGACTCCGACTGGATCCCGGAGGCGGTGTAGTAATGCCGCTTGTAGCGCAGGACGCAGACGAGTTCGGTGGCCAGGGCCTCGTTGCACACCTGGATGACGCGTTCCAGGTCGGCGCCGTACGCGTCGGTGATGGGGCCCTTGTCGATCTCGGCGCGGGCGCGCTCGCGGATGGTCTTGATGTCGGTCAGGAACTCAGCCATGTCGGCCTCCTGCCCACTGGGTGGCTGAAGACGCGCCTTGGATGACAAAGAGCGGTCACTTCCGGCCTCGGGGCAAACATCGCGAACGGCCTTCCAGAGGCTGTTACTGGCCGGTAATTAGCCGTGTTTAATGTTCAACCAAAGTCGCCATCCCCGCTGGTGGCGGCCGTTCGGGGTGAAGGCGGCGTGCGGGGCCGGTTATGGCGCCTTCTGTATGGACCCCGTCGAAGATTGTTTGCAGGCCATTTACCGCTAATGCGCAACCGGCCTTTCTTCCTGGGGCCGCCGGTCAAGTCTCATTTAATCGGGCCGATTAGTAGTGATTTGTGTCCTTATGGGTGCTAGCGTCCTTTTTGGAAAGATCCTCACCACTGGAGGAGGAGAAATGGCTCGCAACGGATTCCAGGCATGCGGTTGGAGGCGTGGCTGCGGATGCCGCCGACGCCGCTGGTGCGGAGGCGGCTGTGGCTGCGGATGGCGCCGGCGGTGGTGGTGGTAGCAAGAACACGTGAGAGCCGGCGGGTCACCCGCCGGCTCTCGTTCTCGCCGTCCGGCAGGGGAGACCGCGCGCCGCTCGCGCCGGCGGTCACCCTGCGCCGGACCTTCCGGGAGTTCTGGCCCGGGACTCGCGGCCTGCGCCGGCTGTTCGCGGCCGGCGCGGTGTTCGCGATCCTGGCCGCGCTCTGCGAGGTCGCCGCGATCGGCCTGTTCGGCCACATCACCGACGAGGTGCTCACCACCAGGAACCTGGCGGCCTTCTGGGCTCCCGCGTCCATGTGGCTCGGACTCGCCGCCGTCGCCGGCCTCGCCTCCTTCGGGGGTACGTACCTGACGGCCCTCGGCGCCGAACGCTTCCTGCTGAAACTGCGCGACCGGGTGTTCGCGCACGTCCAGACGCTGACACCGGACTACTTCGAGAACCGGCGGCTCGGCGACCTGATGGCCAGGCTGACCGACGACATCGAGGCCATCGAGGAGCTCGTCGGCTCCGGCGTGGTCAAACTGATCACCACGGTCGCCAGCGTGGTCTTCTTCGCCGGTGCCGCGTTCTACGTCCGGTGGGACCTCGCGCTGGTCACCCTGGCGCTGGTCCCCGCGTTCCTCCTGGTCTCGAAGATCTTCGCGAGCAGGTTCAGGACGGCCGCCGCGCGCGAGCGCCGCAGCAACGGCGCCATGAACAGCGTCATCGAGGAGAGCCTGGCCAACCAGCCGCTGGTGCAGGCCTACAACCGTCAGAACAACGAGTCGGTACGCCTGAACCGCGAGGGCCAGGGCTGGCTGCGGGCCAACCTGTCACAGGCCTGGCTGTCCGGCATGTACGGCCCCCTCGTCCAGGTGCTCGAAACCGTCTGCCTGATCATCGTCCTCGGCTTCGGCGCCTGGCAGATCGCCCAAGGACGCCTCACCCTGGGCGGCCTGCTCGCCTTCGCCGCCTACCTGGCGATGCTCTACCCGGCGGTGCAGAGCCTGGGGCAGATCGCGCTCACCGTGTCGGAGGCGGCGGCCGGCTCCGACCGGGTCCTGGAGATCCTCGACGCCCGGCCGGCCGTCACCGACCGCCCCGTCGCCGTGCCGCTCATCTCCCGCAGCCGCGGCCGCGTGGAGTTCGACGACATCGGCTTCACCTATCCGAACCGCAGGAGGCCGACCCTGTCACACCTGTCCTTCGTCGCCGAACCCGGCGAGCTCATCGTCTGCACCGGGCCGAGCGGAGCGGGCAAGTCCACGCTGACCAAGCTGCTGCTCAGGTTCTACGAGCCGAGCGCGGGGCGCATCCTGCTGGACGGCGTCGACATCCGCGACGTGACCCGGGCCTCGCTGCGTGAGAACGTCACGATCCTGCACCAGGAGAGCATGCTGTTCTCGGGCAGCGTGCGCGAGAACATCGCCTACGGCCGCTCCGGCGCGTCGCTCGACGACGTGATCAGGGCGGCGGAACTGGCCGGGGTGCACGACTTCATCTCCACGCTGCCGCGCGGCTACGAGACTCCGCTCGGCCAGCGCGGCCGGCTGGTCTCCGGCGGCCAGCGGCAACGCATCGCCATCGCCAGGGCACTGCTGCGCGACGCGCCCGTCCTCGTCCTCGACGAGCCGATGACCGGGCTGGACGAGGCGACCGCCGCCCGTGTCATGGCGCCGCTGCGGCGGCTCATGGCCGGCCGGACCACGATCCTCATCACGCACGACCTGCGCCACGTACCGGTGGAGGCCCGCCGGATCGTGCTGGAGCCGACCCGGCGCGTGGACCGCATCCGGATCCGACGCCTCGGCGTCCCGGTCTGAGCACCGCCCGGCAGACGGGGACCGGGTCTGACCGTCCGGTCCCCGCCTGCCGGACGGGCGCATGGGGGCGCCACCGGGCCGGACGCTCACAGCCGCCGGGCGGCTATGTGATGGGTCACAAGAATGGCCGCCGCGATTTACCGCGCCGCCCAATTCACGGACGGGGGGCGGCGACGGATGGTGTGGGGGAACTCCACTGATCACGGGAGATTCCCATGGAGCGACGCACCTTCCTCTTCGCCATGTCCGCCGCCGCCTTCTCGGGTTCGCTGTGGCAGGCCGCGGCGCCCGCCTGGGCCGGGGCGAGCCCGTACGGACCACTCGGCCCGCCCGACGCCAACGGGATGGCCCTGCCCGCCGGCTTCACCAGCCGGGTCGTGGCCCGCACGGGCCAGTCGGTGGGCGGCATCCTGTGGCATCCCGCCCCCGACGGCGGCGCCTGCTTCGCCAACGGCACCGGCTGGATCTACGTGTCCAACTCCGAGGTCCCGCTGATCGGCGGGGCGTCGGCGCTGAGGTTCCGGGCCGACGGCTCGATCGAGCGGGCGTACCGGATCCTCAACAACACCAACATCAACTGCGCGGGCGGCGCGACGCCGTGGAACACCTGGCTGTCGTGCGAGGAGATCTTCCGCGGGCGGGTCTACGAGACCGACCCGTACGGCGTCCGCTCCGCCCAGGCGCGCTCGGCGATGGGCCGGTTCAAGCACGAGGCGGCGGCCTGCGACCCCGACCACCAGGTCATCTACCTCACTGAGGACGAGAGCGACGGCTGCCTCTACCGGTTCCGCCCCAACACCTGGGGTGACCTGTCCAGCGGCCGGCTCGACGTGCTGTGCGAGGGCGTCGTGTGGCGTCAGGTCCCCGACCCGTCGCCCGGCGTGTTCGAGCGGCAGACCCGGCACCAGGTGAGCTCCGCCCTGCACTTCGACGGCGGCGAAGGCTGCCACTACGCCGCCGGCGTCTGCTACTTCACGGCCAAGGGCGACCGCAAGGTCTGGGCGTACGACGCGGTCGCCGGCACGCTCTCCGCGATCTACGCGGGAGGAGGCACCCTCGACGGCGTCGACAACATCACCGGCACCCGCGGAGGCGACCTCTACGTCGCCGAGGACGGCGGCAACATGGAGATCAACATCATCACTCCGGACCGGATCGTCGCGCCGGTCATGCGGCTCGACGGTCACGGCAGCTCCGAGATCACCGGTCCCGCGTTCTCCCCCGACGGCTCGCGCCTGTACTTCTCCTCGCAGCGCGGGACCAGTGGAGAGACGGCGGGCACGGGCGGCGTCACCTACGAAGTCACCGGCCCCTTCCGACGTTAGGGAGTCACCATGTTCCGCCGATTAACCCTCCTCGCCACCTCCTGCCTGCTCGCGCTCAGCCTCACGCCCGTGGCGCACGCCGCAGCCGCCGAGTCGTACGTCGCCCTCGGTGACTCGGCCGCCGCCGGGCCGCTCATCCCCAACCAGATCCTGCCCGAGCTGGGCTGCTTCCGCTCCGACCGCAACTACGCCCACCTGACCTCGCAGAACCTCGGCGGCTCCCTGAAGGACGTCACCTGCTCGGGAGCCAAGACCAGGCACATGTACGAGTCGCAGGAGACCGACCTCGGCTCGGTGCCGCCGCAGCTCAACGCGTTGTCGTCGAGCACCACCCTGGTGACCGTGCACATCGGCGCCAACGACGTCGGCCTGACCGGCTTCATCGAGGACTGCCTCAACCTGCTGCTGCCCGGCGACCCCTGCAACGACGACTACCAGCAGAACGGGCGCGACTCCTGGCGTGACGCCACCGACGCGCTCCGGCCGAAGATCGACCAGGTGATCCGCGACATCCGGGCGCGTGCCCCGCAGGCCAGGGTGTTCGTGGTCGGCTACGCCACCTACGCGCCGGTCAACGGCTGCTGGCCGAGGGTGCCGGTGTTCAAGGCCGACGCCAACTACATCCGCGCCACCATCGCCTACTTCAACCTCATGCTCGCCCAGCAGGCCGCGTCCCAGGGCGTGGGCTTCATCGACCTGCAGACGCCCAGCGAGGGCCACGACCCCTGCAAGTCGTCCGGCACCCGCTGGATCGAGCCGTACATCCCGACGACCCCGGCCACCCCCTTCCACCCCAACGCGCTCGGCATGCGCAACTTCGCGACCATCGTCACCGCGGCCGTGCGCGCGGCCGTATAAGCCCGTACAGCACGAGGTCAGCGTCCTCTGGCGCGGCGCGCGGCCAGCGCCGCGCCGATGGACTGCAGATCCGCCGGGTCGACCGGGTCCAGCCCGGTGAGGCTCACGGCCCGGCGGAGCCGGTAGTCGACCGTGTTGGGGTGCACGTGCAGCAGCTCGGCCGTACGCCTGCGGTCCAGCCCGGTCTCCAGGTAGACGGTGAGGGTGCGCAGCAGGTCGGGGTTGCCGGTCAGCGGGTCGAGCAGCCCGGCCAGGTGCTCCGTCGCCTCGCTCGGCCGGGTCAGCTGATACTCCAGCAGCACGTCGGCCAGCCGGTAGAGCCCCGGCGGGTGCTGGAAGAGCTGGACCACGTCGAGGACCTCCTGGGTCAGCCGGGCGGCGTCCGCCACACCCTCCGGCGGTACGACCTCGCCCGCGGCCCGCACCTCCACCCCGGCCGCCTCGCCCATCCCGGCCACCAGCGCCTCGGCCGAGCACCAGTCGAGGTCGGGCACGAAGATCAGCCCGCCGCCCGGATCCAGCAGTGACAGCACCGGCTCGGCGGCGAACTTCTGCACCGAGTCGCCGATCCGGCGCAGCTTGCGCCGCCCGGCCACCGTCCCCGACCGCTCGTCGGGGTGGAAGCCGAACGTCACGCTCAGCACCAGATAACGGGCGGCGAACCGGATGCCGGCCGTGGCCAGCGGCTCGCCGCTGAGCAGCGCCGAGACGGCGGCGTGCCGGGCGTGCTGGTCCTGGCTGACCAGGCTCTCGCGTTCGCTCTGGTAGGCGCCGCACACGGCGGCCGTCACGGACTCGATGTAGCGGAGCATCAGCCGGCCGGCGTCCAGCGCGTCGGGCAGATCCTTCTCGCAGGCGTCGGCGAACACGTGATCCCAGATCCGGCCCGCCCCCAGATGGTAGGCGGCCAGGATCGCCTCGACCGGCACGCCCTCCTGCGCCCTGCGCGCCGCCGACCTCCGCAGCGGCTCCAGCTCGGCCGAGGTGGGCGCCCGGCGGTCGCGGAACATCCGGGCGACCAGCCTCAGGTTGTGCACGGTGATCCGCTCGATGTCGCCGGCGATCTCCTCGGCGGGTAACTGGCGGTAGACGGGGATCTCCTCGACGAACGAGCGGACGAGCTCCCGGGCCAGGCTCACCGCCTTCCGGTCCAGGAGTTCGTGTACGGCCCGCCCGGCCAGGGTGAGCGCTTCGGCCATCGTCGCTCCCGAAGGTCGTTCTGAAGGTCGTTGCTTACGCCCATCCAGTAAGGCAGAACCACGACTCCCCGTCACGACCCAGGTAAGACCGGGACTCAACCCACAACCCCGGACATATCTGGCAAGCGCCGACGAACTCGTTCACCCGGGCTCCCTCAGGAGGGTGGCTCGCGGTGCCGCGCGAGCATGTCCTCGCCGACGGCGACATAGCTCTCGAACAGGCCGACGACGCTGTCCAGCCGTTCGCGCGTCGCCGGGCTCCTGGCCAGCTCGCGGCCCTGCCGCAGGGTGCCGATGAGGGTGCGGGCCCGGGCGTGGCTGGCCTCCAGGAGCGACTCGATCCCCCCGGCGGCCTCCACGACCAGGCGGCGACTGCCAGGTCGTGGGATGGTGCGGGCCAGGCCCCACGACACGAGCTGTCGTACGGCGGTGCTGACCGCGCCCTTGCTGAGGCGCAGCTCCGCGCCGATGGCGTCCAGCGAGAGGGGCTCGTCCGTGACGAGCAGCAGCCCGTACACCCGGCCGGTCGCGTGCGGCAGGTTCCACGACGCGAGGAGATCGCCCACCGCGGTCACGAAGCTGTCCGTTTCGCTCATGATTCAAGCTCCGTACGAAGAAACGCCACGATCGCCGAATTGACCGCGTCGGGCGCGTCCAGGGTGACGAGATGCCCCGCGTCCGGGATGACCGTCTCCTGCACCCCCTCGGTGCGGGCCCAGCGGGGCATCGCGGTCGCGATGTTGCCGGTGCGGTCGCGTTCGCCGCGGATCAGGCAGAGCGGCACCGGAGTCCGGTAGGCCGGATCGGGATCGACCAGCTCCACGGTCGCCCGCCACACGGCCAGGAACTCCCGCTTCGGCAACTGCTCGAACGCCCGCCGCGCGTACGCCCGTCCCTGTTCGGTGACCGCCGAGGCGTTCGCCATCAGCGCGGGGAGCCGTCGCGCCGGGATCACGGACAGGGTGGGCAGCGCGGCCCTGAGCAGGACCCGCTCGGCACGGCTGAGCGGGCCGGTGTTGCACGTCGAGTCCATCACGATCAGCCCGCGGGCCAGACCGGGCCGCCGCCGCACGACGGCCTGGGCGAGGTTGCCGCCCAGCGACTGCCCCGCCAGCATGGGCCGCGCCAACTCCAGGTGGTCGAGGAGCGCCAGCAGGTCGCCGGCCGCCCGCTCCGCCGTGAACGGCGCGCCGCCCGGACGCGACCGCCCGTGCCCGCGCAGGTCCCAGGTGACCACCCGGTATCCGTGACCGGCCAGGTGCTCGGCCTGCGACCGGAACATCAAATGGTCGGCTCCCGCCCCGTGCGAGAACACCACCGGAGTGCCGTCGCCGCCGGTGTCCCAGTAGTGGAGGTCGCATCCCGCGATCGTCAGGCTCGCCTCTATATTCAGCATGTACTAAATATAGTGAATAAATCGGCAGGCGTACGCTGGAGGCATCACGGCAGGTCACAGGGCTGACAGCGAGGTGGGCAAGGGTGGAAGAGAGCGTACGGGTGCACGTGGCCGACGCCGTTCTGGAGGCCGATCTCGCCGTGCCGGCGGACCCCAGGGGAGTGGTGCTGTTCGCCCACGGGAGCGGCAGCGGCCGCCACAGCCCGCGCAACCGTCACGTCGCCGGACGTCTCCAGGCCGCCGGGCTGGCCACGGTCCTCGCCGACCTGCTCACCCTGGCGGAGGACCGGCGCGACTCCCTGACCGGCGAATACCGCTTCGACATCGACCTGCTCGCCGGCCGGATGACCTGCCTGACCAACTGGGCCGAGGCCGACCCCCGCCTCACCGGCCTCGGCATCGGCCTCTTCGGCGCCAGCACCGGCGCCGCCGCCGCGCTCGTGGCCGCCGCGCACCGCCCCGACACCGTCCGCGCCGTCGTCTCCAGGGGCGGCCGCCCCGACCTGGCCGAGGACTCCCTCGTCCGGGTGGAGTGCCCCACCCTGCTCATCGTCGGCGGCGACGACCCGATCGTCATCGACCTCAACCGTCAGGCCCAGCGCCGGATGCCCGGCGAGACCCGGCTGGAGATCGTGCCCGGCGCCACCCACCTGTTCGAGGAGCCCGGCGCGCTCGACCAGGTCGCCGACCTGGCCGCCGACTGGTTCGCCAGCCACCTGCCTCCCCGGCCCGGCGACCTCACCCAGGAGGGCCAGGCCGGTTAGAGACGCGGGCCCCGCGCCCCGCGGTGGGGTCCTGCTCGGGGGAGGGACGGTCGAAGACCGGGGGCTCGCCGGCCGGGAGGGGGGTGCGGAAGGCGCTGAGTGACAGGACGAGGGTGTCGTAGTAGCCGACGAGGACGACGAGCTCGTACAGCATGTGCTCGCCGAGGTCGGCCCTGGCGCGCGCGTAGAGGGCGTCGTCAAGGGAGCGGTCGGTCAGGAGGGCCCGGCAGACCGCCCGGAGGGTGCGCTCGGTCTCGTCGAAGGTGACGGCGTCGGCCCTGGTGGAGAGGGCGGCCAGCTCTTCCTCGGTGAGCCCGACCCCGCGGCCGACCCGTTCGTGCGCGTACCACTCGAAGTCGCAGCGGCGCACCGCGGCGACCTCGAGGATGGCGATCTCCCGCGAGCGGTCCGGCAGGGAGGTGGCGTACCTGATGGCGGCGCCGAGCCGCTGGAGGGGGCCGCCGACACCCGGTGCGGTGAGCATCGCGTTGAACGGTCCTTCGAGTCTCCCGGCCGGGTCGGTCAACTGGAAGGGCCCGCCGGCACGCGGCCCGGCCACGATCTCGTCGTAGACCGCGCGTTGTTCCGGAGTCAGGGTCGTGCGTTCATACCAGGGGATGCGTCCGTGCATAGGGCCTCTCCCGGCACCAGCGACATGTGTCATACAGACGACGAAGCTAGCAGGCGTGGATGACCCGGACGCCGCGCGGATGGGGAGCGACCCGACGATGATGCGAAACGTTCGTCAGATCCACGTATGAGGTTGTCTGTCATGAATCCTGTTACCTGAGAGGTAATCGCGCCGCGTGGGCGTATTGGAAAGGATGTGATCTCACCGCAGGTTCCCGATCAGGAGGAAATACCCCATGTCTACGCGCGAGGTCGTCGAAGAACTACTGCGTCGGATCGGCGACGGCGACTCCGAGCGCATCGCCGAGATGTACGCCGAGCACAGCGACTGGAAACTGGACTGGCCGGAGGCCGAGCACGGACGCGCCGCCACGCCATGGATCCGGCACCGCGCCACCCGCGCCGACGCCGGTGCCCACTTCCGGCAGATCGCCGAGCACCACGTGCCCGAAGAGGCGGGCACCGTGATCGAACGCGTTCTCGTGGACGGCGACGACGCGGTCGTCCTCGGTGAGATCCGCCAGACCGCCCGCTCCACCGGACGTGCCTACCGGTCAAGGTTCGCCCTGCACCTCACGGTCGAAGACGGCCTCGTCACCCGGCACCACATCTACGAGGACAGCCTCGCCGTCGCCCAGGCCTTCGACCGGTCCTAGGCGTCGCCGAAAACCTCCCAGACCTCCAGCAACTGCCTGCTGACCGGGTCGTACGCCACCTTGGCCAGCACCGGATACTCGGCCCGTTTGAGCGCCCGGGTCAAGGAGGCCGTGCCACACGCCCGGGTGCCGAGACCGTCGCGGTCCGCGTGGGTGTGATCGGCCAGCCACCGGTCGCCGCACCGCCTGGTGGTCCGGTGGAAGTCAGCCAGGGTGTAGTGGAACCGCACCGCGGTCCGGCCCTTCGCGAAGAGCACCGTGGTGTCGTTCACGCGCTTGATCGTGCCGAAGGCGGCGCGCGGCTTCCTGGGCGTCGCGAGGAACTCGCGCACCTCCGTCGTCGCGCCCAGCGAGATCCGCACCGGCGCCGGCCCGAGCTTCAGCACGAAGGCGAGGTCGGCGGCCTCGCACCTGGTCGTGCCCAGGCCCTCGCGGTCGAGCCGGACGACGCCCTCGGTCTCCTTCAGGTCGCAGGCGGCGGTGATCCTGCGGAACCCGGCGCCGGAGTAGACGATCCGCCGTTCCTTCGCGCCCGGGATGGGCGTGAGCCGGTAGCGCCGGATCCCGTACTCCTTGACCATGGTCGCCTTCGCGGGCGTGATCCGCAGCGCGTTCCCGCCGTCGGCCCAGGCGTAGCCGTACAGGACCTCCGTCGTGGCGGCCTGGAAAGCCGAGCCGGCGGAGGCGGGAGTGGCAAGGGCGGTCAGGGCGGTGACGCCGACCGCGAGTGCGGTGGCGGCGGCGAGCTGGCGCAACATGGCGGATCCCCCGTTTCGTGATGTTCTCCACGAGTGAGACTCCATGAGACGGCCAGGAGTTCACGCGGGAGGAGACCCCCGTACTCTTCCCCCGAGTGATTTGCGAGCCTTCCCCTGAGTACAAGGAGAGCCTGGTGTCCGAACCGACCAGCCTGGCCGAGGTCCGCGCCCGGATCGACGCGCTCGACGGTGAGCTGATCCGCCTCCTGGCCGATCGGCAGGCCCTGGTCCGGCGAGCGGCCGCGTTCAAGAAGGACGAGCAGGCCGTACGCGCTCCCGGCCGGGTGGAGCACGTGGTCACGGCGGCCCGCGAACGCGCCGCCGGCGCCGGACTGTCCCCGGACGTGGCCGAGAGCGTGTGGCGGGCCATGATCGACGCGTTCATCGAGCTCGAACTGACCGAACACCGGGCCGCCGGCGCCCCAGGCTGATCGCCCTGTTCGTCAGCGCGGGCGATGCCCCCGATCGCTGCCGCCGATCAGTTCAGCGCGGCCGGGCACGGCCGTGCGTCTCCGACGCGCCCACGTGACGGCGGGTCGATCACCGCGCATCCTGGTCCTCATCAGCCGCGAGGCATAGGGAGGATCCGTATGGCTGTCCAGAAGCTGAGGCGCAAGCCGTACGAGAAGGAGCTGCTTCGCCTGCAGGCGGAGCTGGTGAAGGTGCAGGAGTGGGTGCGTGCCGAGGGGCAGCGGCTGGTCGTGCTCTTCGAGGGCCGTGACGCCGCCGGCAAGGGCGGCACGATCAAGCGGGTCACCGAGTATCTCAACCCCCGGATCACCCAGATCGTCGCCCTGCCCGCGCCGACCGAGCGGGAGCGGACGCAGTGGTATTTCCAGCGTTACGTGGAGCACCTGCCGGCCGCCGGGAACATCGTGCTGTTCGACCGGAGCTGGTACAACCGGGCCGGTGTCGAGCGGGTGATGGGATTCTGCACGCAGGACGAATACACCAGGTTCCTGCACCAGTGCCCGATCTTCGAGCGGCTGCTGGTGGAGGACGGGATTCTGCTGCGCAAGTACTGGTTCTCGGTGAGCGACGCCGAGCAGGAACGCCGCTTCCGGGCCAGGCTGGACGACCCGATGCGGCACTGGAAGCTGTCGCGGATGGACCTGGAGTCGATCACCCGCTGGGAGGAGTACTCGCGGGCCAAGGACGAGATGCTGATCCACACCCACATCCCCGAGGCGCCCTGGTACGACGTGGAGAGCGAGGACAAGCGCCGGGCCAGGATCAACATGATCAGCCACCTGCTGTCGACGATCCCGTACGAGGAGGTCGAGCGGCCCTCCATGGAGATCCCCAAACGCCCGCCGAGCACCGGCTACCGGCGCCCGCCGCGAAGGCTGGACACGTTCGTTCCGGACGTGACGACCGGCCTGTGACGCCGGCCGCGTGTAGGAGAGTCTCAAGCCAGATCGTGGCAAATGCCAGGCCAGAGGTAGAACGACAAGCTAAGGCAGGTACTCGGGGTGGATCAGGCCGGCGTCAGAGGCCCGTCGCGACGTCGAACAGCAGCGCCCGAAGCCATTCGATGAAGTACTGGTCAGCCAGCCGAGGGTTCCAGACCATGTCGATCCCGAGCCCGGGAAGCGGGAACGGGAACTCCTCGATCCGCAGGTCGGCGAGGGTCAGCATGGTGGCGGCGACCTGGTAGCGAAAGAGGGCGACGCCGCCCGCGCGGGCGACCAGGAAAGGCACCAGCAGAAAGTCGGAGACCAACTGGCCGACCCGGTAGGGGATCCCCTTCTCCTCCAGCACCGCATAGGGGAAGACCCGCCCATCGGTGTCGACGACGATGTGCGGCTGGGTGGTCAGCAGGTCGAGCGCGTTCGCGTCCGGAGGAGTGTCCGGTGAGGCCACCACCACAATGCGGTCGTCATAGAGGCGCTCGCGTGGATACGGCGAGTAGTGCCCCTCGGAGATCAGCACGACGTCGACGCCCTTGTCGGTGAAAGTGGCCTCGGTCGGCACCGTGATCGTACGGATCCGCAACGTGGCGCGAGGAGCCTGCTCGGCGATGAGCCGCGCCAGTCGAGGGCCGAGGACGAACGCCGTGCTGTTGGTCATGGCGATCGTGATGACGCGCTGATCCGTGGTGGGGTCGAAGGAGGGGAAGTTCACGATGTGCGCCGTCTGCTGCAGGGCACTGCGCAGCGGCACGATCAGCTCCTGTGCTCGCGGGGTCAGGGTGACGCCTGCCCCCTGCCGGACGACGAGGTCGTCACCCAGCAGCCGCCGCATTCTCGTGAGGGCGTGGCTCATCGCCGGCTGTGACAGCCCGACCCGTTGCGCCGCCCTGGTCACCGAACGCTCTTCCAGGAGCGCGAGGAGGGGCACCAACAGGTTGAGGTTGACCGATGCCAGCCGGTCCAACCCCGAACCTGTGACGTCCTCTCCGTCGTGTCCCATCGAGAAGAACCTTACGCGGCGGCCTGACTCATACGACGCAGCCGGGG
This sequence comes from Nonomuraea sp. CX421, assembly GCF_059358955.1. Classification (NCBI taxonomy): domain Bacteria; kingdom Bacillati; phylum Actinomycetota; class Actinomycetes; order Streptosporangiales; family Streptosporangiaceae; genus Nonomuraea; species Nonomuraea sp. CX421. Next base: position 109,404 of record NZ_JCADBK010000019.1, read on the forward strand.
AATCGCGACCCGGTAGTTGAGCGCCGCGGCCACACCGGCCCCGTCATCGTGTGACCAGCGCATCAACGCCGGCCCGCCACCGGGCTCTCCCTCGAGGTACGTCGGTTCGCCCTCCAGCGGCAGATAGCCCACCGCTTTGAGGCTCAGCCCGAACTGCTCGGTCCAGAAGTACGGCTGGAACCGCAGCGGCGGTGAGTCGTCGCCGTGGACCAGTGCCCGGGCGGCGACCTTCGCCTGCTCGATCGCGCTGCTCCAGAGGGGGATGCGGCGCAAGCCGTACGGAGTGGGGAAGGCCGCCAGGTCACCGACGGCCGCGACATCGGGCCGGACCAGCCCGTGCGAGTCGACCGGGATGACGCCCTGCGCCGCGAGTCCCGTGTCCGCGAGCCATTCCGTGTTGGGTACGTCGCCGACGGCGGTGATGATCATTTCTGCTTCGCGGACCGCGCCCTCGTCAAGGACGACCCGCGCACTCCCCTCACGCCGTTCGAGCCGGGCCGACCCGGTCTCGACGATGGTGAGTCCCTGGTCCAGCGCGGCCTTGACGAAGACGCCGGCGAGGTAGGGGCCGAGCTGGACGATCAGCGGCACGCCCTGGGAGACGAGGGTGACCTGACAGCCGGCGGCCAGGCACCCGGAGGCGATCTCCATGCCGAGCGGGCCGCCGCCCACCACGATGACCGATGGTCTGGCCGCCAGCCGGCCACGCAGGGACAGCGCGTCGTCGAGTCCGCGCAGGGTGAGCTCCTCGGACAGGCCGGACAGCCGTCGCGCCCGGGAGCCGGTGGCCAGGACGACGCGGTCGTACGGCAGGGCCGTGCCGTCGTCGAGGCTGACGAGCCGGCGATCGAGGTCGAGTGCGGTCGCGCGTACGCCCAGCAGTTCGGTCGCCCCGTGGCCGGTCGGCGGAAGCTCGTGCGACGACACGTCGTCGCCGTCGAGCAGCAGCGCCTTCGACAAGGCCGGGCGGCTGTACGCGGGGCGCGGCTCGTCGCCGACGATGGTCAGCTCGCCGTCGAACCCGGCCTCGCGGAGCGTGTCGGCCGCGGTCAGCCCGGCGATCCCGTTGCCGACGACGACGACGCGGTTGATGGTGCCGCCACTCATGCGATCCTCAGCGCCGCGACCGGGCACACGCGGACGGCGGCGTTCGCCAGGGCGACGTCGGCCTCGTCGATCTCCTCTCGGTCCAGCACGAGCTCGCCGTCGTCGTCGAGGTGCATGAGCCGCGGCGCGGCCTCCTCGCACAGGCCATGACCCTCACAGCGGGGGCGGTCGACAACGATCCTCACGCGGGGATCACCTCCAGGACGGGGAGCTCCTCGATGCTCCGGGTGATGTTGCTGGGAACACGGAGCTCGGGCCCGACGACGAGACGCTTGGCGCGCCGGGAGAGCGCTTCGATCACAGCGTGAGCCTCCAGGCGCGCGAGTCCCTGGCCCGCGCAGCCGTGGGGGCCGTAGCCAAACGACAGATGGTCGACCGGATTGCGCTCGACGAGGAAGGCGTCCGGGTTCTCGTAGTGCCGGGGGTCGCGGTTGCCGGCGCCGAGCAGGACCGCGATCTGCGCGCCCGCCGGGATGACGGTCCCGTCGATCTCGACGTCCCTGGTGGCGCGCCGGCCCCAGGCGTTGACGGGAGGCCAGAAGCGCAGCACCTCGTTGAACGCCGCCGGCACCAGCGACGGGTTCTCACGGACCAGATCGAGCTGATCGGGGTGCGCGGCGAAGAGCGCGACGACGTTGCCGATCGCCGCCACGGTGGTGTCGACACCGGCGCCGAGGTACTGGTGGATGATGTGACCGGCCGTGTCCGGCGGGATGGCGCCCCGCGCCTCGGCGTCGAAGATGCCGCGGCCCACGGACCCTTCGGCCAGGTCGGACGCCTCGACCTGGGAGCACCAGGCGTAGAGCTCCCCGGCGATCGGGAAGCTCTCGGCCGTGCGCTGGTTCATCGGACCGAGGACCTGCATGGCGGCCTGTCCCCAGCGCAGCATGTTGTCGCGCACGTGGCCGGTGAAGCCGATCAGGTCCGCGACGACCTCCAGCGGGAAGGCCCGCGCGAGGGCGTCGATGGCCTCGAAGGAGCCCTTCTCGACGAGCTCGGCGACGAGAACGTCCGCCTTCGCCTCGATCCGGCCTTTGAGCCCGCGCAGCGCACGCGGTGAGAGGTTCTCGGTGAGCGTGGCGCGCAGCTGCGTGTGGATCGGCGGATCGGACGCGAGGGAGGTGCCGGTGAGCGCCTCGTTGGCCATCGGATTGAACGCGATCGAGGTCGAGGAGAACGACTCCCAGTCCACGAGCGCGTCACGGATGGCGGCGTAGCGCGTCAGCGCGTAGACATCGTTCTTCCGGAGGTGGACGACGGTGCCCTGCTCCCGCAGTTCGGCGTAGACGGGGTACGGGTCGAGGACGACCTCGTCTGCGAAGAGGTCGACGTCGGAGGTAGGCGGGGTGGTCATACCCTCAGTGAAGTGGCTGCCCTTGCATCTAACAAGTGAATGTTTTACATGCTGTTACATGCGCGACATGCATGCGTCATGGAACGGCGCCCGCGTCGACGCGCCCGCGTGCGCGGGGTCGGTGGTTGTTTGATCCATTCCGCAAAGTATCCCAAACGTAATTGGTGACGACTAATGTAATCACGGTGCGAAAAACGATCATCATCGCCTTTGGTGCGGCAACTCTCCTGTCCATTTCTGGAGCTCCCGCTTTAGCGTCCGCCGAAAGTCACTCACATTCTCACTCGCTGGTGGCCCCGGCCGGCTGGTGCAAACAGAAGCAGAGCTCGGGCAGGTACTACTACCAGCACAAGAAGCACTGGGACTGCGTCTCGCCCGGCGCCTTCTGCGCCAAAACCCAGCGCAACGCGTACGGATACTCCATGCGGGCCGCCGCCCACACCAAGCGCTACAAGTGCGTCCGATACCCCAGCAACACCTGGCACTGGAAGCCCGTCAAGGCCTAACGCGTCCAGTGCCGCCCGTTCTGTCCGGCCTGCGTGGGACACGGACAACCGGACCAGCGAGGCCGGCGGCCTCAACCTGGCGAATCACGGGGGGCAGGCGCGGGGCAGTACGCCGGGATGACGCACGAACTCTGGAAGAGCGATAACACGCACTCCATTTGTTAGGCCTTGTCACTATGGTGCCCCTGCTTCACACTGAGCAAAATCCGTGACCTGACCAGGAGGCGTCATGCGCAAACTGTTCTTTGTCCTGCTCGCCGCAGTAACCCTCACGGCTCTGCTTGCTGGGCCTGCGTCAGCGGCGTTCATGATCTACTAGCGGCCGTCCACCTGGGGCGGCCGACACCACGCAGCTCAGACCGGCCGCCCCGGCGTGTCGTGGAGAGCGCAGCCAGGCGCTCGCACTTGACCGGGAGCGCGCCGGAGAGCTGGAAGAAGGGTCGAGACCGCCATGGCGGCGACCGCGAACGGGGCCGGGGACCCCGCCGTACGGCGAGGCGCTGCTGAAGATGAGACTCCTCCGGGCCGCCCGGCGGCAATCATCCATACTTTGATGTTCTTTACCGAGAGCCCCGTGGCCAGGCGGACCAAAGAGGGCAGGTAGGCGTTAAGGCACTTTTGTTGAATGACGGGTGGTTGGTCGTGAATTTTCCTAGTGCATCGGCTCCGTTGCGGCTGGCCGCCGAAGAGTCCAGCGACTTTATCGGAATCGAGGCGCCTGGCTCAGGGCAGGCAATGCTCCTACGCTTGGTGACGTCCGGTCCCGACGGCCAGCGCGGCACCAAGCCGCCGCTGATCCAGCTCAGAGCCGACATGGGACCGCCGGTCACGGTGACCGAATTCCCTGACGCGGAGCCCGTCGTCGACGCCGAGAACCATATCGTGGGCTCCGCCACCTGGATGCGGAGAAACTTCGACGTATATCTCGTACGAGTGTCTCTCGACCGCCCGGGAAGCAACTGGCAGATCCAGGTCGTGAATGACGCCTCAGAAACTCGTACTTTTCAGTTCATCAGCCTCAGTGGCGCGAGAATTTTTGCCGAAGACGGATGGCCGGGTTCCAATGTCTACTGCGGCGACTTCCCGTGCGCTTGCACCCGTCATGAAGGCAGCTTGACAAGTCCGTGCCCTCATTGCGGGCACAAAAGCCCGCAGGGCTGAAGCGTTTTCATGTTGTGAGACCGAGTAGCTGGAGCCCGTCGGTGCGAGCTCAGCCCCATAGCCTCGGACTCATGAACGATCGTGCTCTCGTCCCCGACGACTTCGCCGTCCCTCCATGCCTGGCCACCCCGCAGTTCCGTCTGGAACCTCTGGGCCCCCAGCACAACGCCGCCGACCACGCTGCCTGGACCAGCAGCATCGAGCACATCCGCGCGACCCCGGGCTTCCCGGACGGAGACTGGCCCCCCGTGGGCGGCATGACCCTGGAGGCGAACCTCGCAGACCTGCGGCGCCACGCGAACGACTTCGTTCAGCGCCGCGGATTCACCTACACCGTCCTCGATCCGGCCGGTGGCGAGGTGATCGGATGCGTCTACATCTATCCCTCCCGCAGCGACGACCACGACGCTGACGTGTCCTCCTGGGTCCGGGCCGACCGAGCCGAACTGGACGTGCCCTTGTACGAAGCCGTGACAGCGTGGCTGTCCACGCATTGGCCCCTCGGGACGCTCAACTATCACCCGCGCTGAGACCACGTCATCCCGCCGGGAACGAGCCCAGGACGCCGAACCCCCAGCCGGGTGACCACGGGGTCACGATGACGCCGCCCGGCCGCGTCTGCTCCACCCAGGTCGCCTTGGTGGATCGGTTTCGGGTCTCCCGTTCCATGCCGTGGAACGGGATGTCACGCCCTTCTGATGACAGTCACTCTTACAGGGGGTATCTCATGCGTAAGCACCTGCTGGCGATCCTGGCCTCGGCAGCCACCGTGGCGGCACTGACGGCCGCCGCGCCGGCGCAGGCCGGCTCCGCACACGCGGTAACGGTCCTGGGCGGCGGCCAGTCCGCGGTCGGGAGTCTCATAATCGGCCAGAACCAGTCGATGGGCGGCCTCAACTGGACCTTCACCGAGTCCAACCGCGATCTGTCTTCCAGTGGCAGCGAAGACCGGGCCAGTTCCCTCCGCGTAACCGGCGACTCGGCCTGGGTCGTCTACCAGCACGACAACAACGGCGGCCGCGCGTACTGCATCCTTCCAGGCCAGGCCATCAATGACCTCCACCACGCGTGGTGGCAGTTCGGTGACACCATCTCCTCGGTTCAGCGGCTCATCGGCCCGAACTGCTTCAATTTCCCGATGTTCCTGAGTACGACCCTCTGACGGAGAGGCGAACATCACCCGACGGCGGCACTCTGCCTCTGATGTGGCTGCGCTACGGCGGCTCGGCCACCTACTGGGAGGTGTCAGTGGAGGGTGGAACGCTGGAGCGCGGTGGCCGTGCCGTCGATCAGGGTGCGAAGGCCGTGGTCGAAGGCTTCGTCTCCGAGCGTGCTGCCGCCTTCGCGGATGGCCAGGAGGAAGGTGGCGTCCATTCCGCGCTCCAGCAGGGCGGCCACCGCCGCGAGCCGCTGTGAGGGGTCGTCGGCGCTCTCTTGCCGCTCGGCCTGCTCTCGGAGGACGAAGCCGTTGATGTAGCTGGTGCAGCTCGAGATCGTACGCAGCGCGAGTGCTGGGGTGAATCCGCAGCCGACCAGCGCGGTGAGCTCCTCGTCGAACAGTCTGATCGTCGCCGGGCTCAGGCCGGCCGCGTTGGCGACCAGGCGGGCGCCGTCGCGGTGCGCGAGCAGCGAGGCGCGGTAGGCGTGAGCTCGGCGAGTGAGCCAGCCCTGCCAGCTCTCGCCTTCGCGGGGCGGGCCCATCCCGGCGGCCACGATGATCGCGTCGGCCATGCCGTCGAGTAGCTCCTGCTTGGTGCGGATGTGCCAGTAGAGCGCCGGGGACTTCACGCCCAGCTCGGTGGCGAGCCTGCGTACGGTCAGCCCGTCGAGGCCGACTTGGTCGACCAGGCGAAGCGCTGTCTCGATCAGGGCCTGCCTGCTGAGCGCCGGGCGCTTGGTCTCACTCATCGATTGACAGCTTAGCGGCGCTAAGGCAGCATCAGATGCCTTAGCAACGCTAAGGAGACAGAAGATGCGGCTGACCAGGTCCCTATTGGCATGCGGTGCTGTCGCGGGCCCGCTGTTCATCGCTCTGGTGCTGATCCAGGACTACACGCGTCCCGGCTTCGACCCCCGGCGGCAGCCGCTCAGCCTGCTCAGCTTGGGCGACCTCGGCTGGATTCAGGTCGCCAACTTCGTGGTCACCGGGCTGTTGTACGTCGCGTTCGCCGTGGGGATGCGGCGCGCGCTGCATCCCGGCCGCGGTGGGACGTGGGGGCCATTGCTGATGGGCGCCTTCGGAACCGGTCTGGTCATCGCGGGGGTCTTCCGCACCGCCCCTGGGTGGGGCTATCCGCAGGGAGCGCCGACCGGCGTGCCCACCGACGCCGGCGTGAGCCACGTGTTGCATGGCGCCGGCTTCTTCGTGGTGCTGGTCTCGCTGATCGCGGCCTGCTTCGTGTTCGCCCGGCGGTTCGCCGCGCTGGGCGAACGGCGCTGGGCGGTCTCGTGTGCGGTCACCGGGGTGGCACTACCGGCGATCTACGTGCTGTCCGGCGTGCTGTCGGAGCACGGTGAGCACTCACAGCCCCTGAGCCTCCTGCTTCGCCTCCTGGCCCTGGTGGGCTGGGGCTGGGCTTCGCTCCTGGCGGTACGGCTACGCCGGGAGAGCACGGCCGACGAGCCCTGACCCCAGCCGAATCAGCGACATCGCCCGCGCCGCGCTTGTCCTCATTCATTTCGAGTACGACTACCTACCGGCAGTTCGCTGAGATCCCTTCACCGCATAGCGAGCGATTACTTGATGACCTGAAAGATGAAGGGCGCGACCAGACCGATGAGGGCGAGGGCCTCGGTGAGGACGAAACCGAGAAGCATATTCTGGCGGATCAGGCCGTACGCCTCCGGCTGCCGGGCGATGGCTTGCACGCCCTGGCCGAAGATGATGCCGACGCCGATGCCGGGGCCAATGGCAGCAAGGCCGTAACCAATAGCGGTGATGTTGCCAGAGACTTGAGCGAGTACGTCCATTGCGCCGCCTTTCCGGTGTCTGACGAAGTAGAAAATCGCTGACTTGCTTGCATTCCAGTATGTGGAAGCGAGAAAAGAAATATCCATTTACCCCAATTTGCGTGTAAAATGCTTGTCAATAGACGTACTAGACAAATCAACCTAGATGTTTTAGTAGTAAATGGTCCAAACCAGATGCAAGCACTCGGCGGCCTCACCCGCACCGCAGCGGATCGAGCGGCGCGGGTACTGCCAGAGATGAAATGCCCAGTCCAGCGTCTCGAGGCATGCGCATAATCCGGCGGACGGTCGTACCCGGCGATGAACCTGGTGAGCTGCGCCAGTGATGTCGCTCCGCTGAGGACGGCGAGCAGGGTTAAGGCGAGGAGCGGCCCGAGCTGGTATCGGCGTCCCCTGCGGCTGCGCGGGTCGGGCACGGTGTCGAGTACCTCGGCCAGGGTGGGCAGGTCGATGGACGAGTCGGTGAGGGTGACATGCTCCGAGTGGCGAGAGAGCACGTCGATCGGGGGATGATGGCACGCGAACGCGGCCCCTGTTCTTGATCGACTGGCTAGACACCGACGATCATCAGGGGTCGCGTTTGTCATCTCCGCACTGGGGTGCCCTTACTCGGCCACTCGCCCCAGGGGTGCAGCAGTCTCACCAGCCGAGAACGCAACGGCCTTGGTGTGCTGGACGCTCTAAGTAATGAGGGAAGGCTCGCTGTCCGAGAGCATAACGGCGTTTACATCGTCGGACGCAGTGTCTGTGTGATAGCGCTTCATCGGACGAACTATTCGATCCGCATGAATTCGGGAGGACGATCGTCATAATATTCGAAGGCATAGTCGAAACCGGTCCATGTGCGCGCTGTTATCAACGCCTGAACCTCCTCGGCGAAAGCCTCAAGTTCAGGCCGATAGTCGCTCTCTAAGTCGTCCGGGTTCTGCTCGACAAAATGGAAGTCGGGTGACGTGAAGGCGATCCAGAGACGCAACAGGTTGTCGGTATCCTCCCATATGCCGCTCCCGTGAGGGCCTATCCGCCAACCCCTAGATTTCATTAAAGACATGACGTCATATGCAAGCTCCTCTATCTCGGGAGCTTGCGTGATCGCCTGGACAGGTGTGTCACCGTGAAGACGCTCGTCGAAGATGGATGACTCAAACGTCACCGAGAACAGCAGTGGCAGGTGTGCTAGCACGACCAGACTCCTGTTCAGGTTGGATCTATGCGAGTGAAACCCGACGCGGGCACTTCATATACGCACGAGACTTCTACGCTGTGCAAGTAATCAATGAGGTCGCCGCTAGGGCGATGAGGCAATAGCAAAGCCATCTGAGGCCGAGGCTTGATGTGGCGCCGATAGTCAAGAAGTTGTCCCACGGCCCGCCGAACAGCATCTCGCGTCGTGGCTCCCTTGGCTTCATAAAGTTCATTCGCTTCTTCGTCGTACAGGTCTGTAAAAAGAGGACGACTCTCTCCGGCCGGTATAATGCGCCAGCGCTGGAACGAGCGTCCAACACTCGTCATATATCGAGCACATAACTCGCTCTCGCGACGCGAGGCGACGTTTGGTGCAGTGCCTGGATTCTGGAAAGTTGGGGTGCGATGCGCCTCTAGCGGAACCAGAGTCGCACGCGTTGTATCGGCCACGTCTTCGATAAGGCTTCTATCGCTATCGCGACGAAGGGCTTCCCCGGTGGGAATAAGGCGGAATACATAGACTGTCCGCATCTCGCCGTTTTCGTCAGGGGCTTCTTCGTGGAAGTATGGGCGCTCTCTGTCCAGCTCAAACGAGCCTATATAGCGATGCTTCTTGGTGTTTGTTCCTGGGGCTACCCCATCGGCGATAAAGACTCGAAGAACCCGCTGCTGAGCACGGTGCTCAGCAATTGAGAGATTGCCATCGCGCATCTGTTGATCGCCGACACGCCCGTCTCCTGTATAGAGGAAGACGGAGCCGTCCTGGTTCCAGCCGTCGAAATTGTAGCCATAGGCTTCACCGCGGCTGGGGTCCGAGTAGATGAAGACGTTGTCCGTCTTGCGGGAGGGCTCGATGCCGCCGTACTTGGCGCCGCCGTACAGCGCCATCCGTTCGTCACGCGTGAGCAGGTCGCCTACCGGGGTATGCCAGTCATTCCGCATGTAGGCCAAGATAAAGGACTAAACCGACAGAAGGTAGGCGGGTGCGCGAGCAGGGCCAAAGCGTTCTCATGTTGTGAAACCGAGTAGCTGAAGGCCGTCGGCGGGGTGGCTGTGGTAGTGGTCGGCGGCGGAGGCGATGTTGGTCCAGCCGATCAGGCGGGCCAGGCCTATGGCCAGGTTGCGCAGCCTGGCCATGATCCGGGGTGCGTTTCCGGTGCGAACGCGGGAGGCGTCCTCGCGGATGTGGTGCAGGGCTTCGATGCTCCAGTGGCCGCGGATCAGCGCGGCGAACTGGGTGTGCGTGACCCGGCCTGGTGGCAGGCTGGTGATGGCGTAGATGGTGACGATGGTGGTCTTGCCGGTGCGGTGGTCGGTGCGGCGGCGTTTGACCTGGATGGCCTGGGCAGCGTGGGGGAAGGGCAGGCCGGGGCGGGCGGTGCAGATCTTCATGCGGCGGATCTCGCGGGGGCCGTGCCCGGTCTCGCGGTGCGGTCGTTCAGGATCTCCTCTCGCCAGGGCAGGGCTTTGAGTCGGCGGTGCAGGGTGGGCTGGTTGCCCTTGACGAGGAACAGGTAGTGGCCGCCGGCGGTGACGATGTGGCGGGCGTGGGCGTGCTGGGTGTGCAGGGCGTCGGCGGTGACCACCAGGGTCGACAGGTCCAGCTTGGACAGCAGGGGTGCGAATGCGGGGATTTCGTTGCTCTTGGCCTGGACCTGCTGTTGGGCTGCGACGGTCTGGGTGTCGTGGCGGGTGGCGGCCAGCAGGTGCACGGTGCCGTCGGTGGTGCGGCTGCCGCGCAGGGTTATGCCGTCCACGGCCAGGCCGGTGAGCTTGGTTTGGCCGCAGGGTCGGACGTCTGAGGTGGCGGGCGGGGCCTTCGTAGCCGACGCCGACTACTCCAGCTGACTGATCGTTTGTAGACATGCCCTGCACTCTTCTACGCCTGGTCGCAGCGGTCACCTTGTTCGTGGAACACACCGTAGCGATTCGATTCCCTTCATCAGACTGACCTGGAGGAGCGGTGAGGTCGAATCGATCGACGAAATCGCCGCTCGAACAGCGTCGCCACGGGCGACGGTTTCCGGCACCTTGGTGGGATGAAACCCGCCACGATCACCGTCGCTGTGAGTGGACTGCTGCTGACCCTGTCGATCGGCTGGATACTCGGGCCGGGGGCGCCTTGGTGGCTGACGCACGTCGATGGAGTGCACGGGTTGCAGGGGGAGCAACTCGCGGCGCTGGATGCGATCAGAGGTCGAGCACTGGCGGTCGGCACCGGTCTGGCCGCGCTGGTGGCTGTCTTCTACACCGCGCGCAACGCCGACACCGCGCGGCGCACGTTCCAGCTCGGCCAACGAGGCCACGACACCGACAGGTACGGCAAGGCCGCCGAACAACTGGGCCATGTCCAAGCCCCGGTCCGGCTGGCCGGGCTCTACGCGCTGGAGCAACTGGCCCAGAACACCCCCGTCCTGCGGCAGACGATCGTGGACGTGATCTGCGCGTACCTGCGCATGCCCTACCACGACGCCTTACCAGGGGACCGGCACACCAGGATCCGGGCCGCGCAACGAACCGCTCGCGCCCGCGTGCCCGCCGAGCGTCCGGCCGGTCGCGACGCGCGGGAGGAGCGGGAGGTACGCCTCACGGCGCAACGCATACTGGCCGATCACCTCCGCTACCGGGAGCCGCCGAAGACGCGATGGTGGAGAGCGGCCGAGTCCGATCCGCGGTTCTGGCCAGGCATCCGACTCGACCTGACCGGCGCTGTTCTGTGCGAGGCCAACTTCGTGAGCTGCCGTATCGCCGAGGCCGCGTTCACCGGGGCCACCTTCAATGGCGGCGCGAGGTTCGGCGGAGTGGTCTTCACCGGCGAGGCCCACTTCGACACGGCGTCCTTCACCGGCGACGCCGAATTCGGCGAGGCGAGATTCCTCGGCGCTGCGGAGTTCACCTCGGCGACCTTCCGGGGCGCGGCCAGATTCGGTGGGGCCGCCTTCGAGCGCGGCGCCAACTTCGGGTTCGCCTCCTTCGAGGGGCAGGCCGGCTTCAGCGAGGTGGTCTTCGGCGGGCACGCCTCGTTCGGCATCGTGAACTTCGGAGGCAACGCCAGGTTCACCGGGGCGGTCTTCCAACGCCGAGTTCGCCGCGGCCACGTTCACCGGCCTGTCCGGGTTCGTCGAGGCCGCTTTCCGCCAGCAGGCGATGTTCAAGGGCGCGACCTTCACCAGCGCCACCTCGTTCGACCGGGCCACGTTCGAGGGGCCGGCCGATTTCGCGTACGCGCATGGGGCCGAGCACGTACGCCTGCACGAAGCATCCGTGGCCCGCCCCGCCGACACTCACAGGTGGCCGCCCGGGTGGCGAGTGGCGATAGAAGCGAGTGGTCACGCCGCGCTGCGAGCCCCCTGACCAGCCCTCGGACGGCTGACACGGAATCCAGGGGCGAACGTTGCTTCCCTTAGCGCTCCAAGCTCGGAGTGCTGCGTCTCGACGTCGCTGAGTCGCTGGTATCGCATCCCACTGTCGTGCCTCGTACTCGAAATCTGTCAGCCGAACGTCGCCCTCTCCCTTTAAACCTCGGTACAGGTGTGTGCACCATTGACGGTGGGGTGAATTCTGTGCGGGACGGTTGTAGAAGGTGTCCGTTTTTCCTGTGTTTGGACAACCCGCGTGGGGTGAGTGACGGTACCATCCCAAGGGATTCGCGGCAGATTGGTGGTGATTGTGGTGACTGAAACGGTCAACCTTCGCATGAGTGGAACTTTTGCCGAACAGGAGCTCAGATCGCTCTACGACTGGCTGATGAGAGACCTTGATGCTCTTGACTATATGGACGTGCGCCTGCAGTCCAAGGAGCCGGGGCCAGGGGAGATGGGCGACACTCTGGATCTCATTGCCCTAGCTGTGACAAGTGCATTGCAATGGCCAGCGTTTGTCGAAACACTATCGCAGTGGCGTGGAACACGGCGTCACCGTCCACAGGTAACGATTGAGCGTGGAGGAACCACCGTCGTGGTATCTGAGGCGGAGTCGGAACTAGTTGTTCAGATTCTTAAGGCTATGGAGGATCACGAGTGAACCTCCCTGACCCACTGACTTCGCGTGCCGTACTGATTGGCACCAGTGAGTACACCCATCTCAGCTCTCTTCCCGCAGTCGCAAACAACCTGCAGGCGTTGAGTGATCTCCTTCAGCGGTCTGATCTGTGGGGCCTGCCGGCAGAGCACTGCACGATCGTCCACAACCCCACGTCGGTAGCCGCGCTGATGGATCCGTTGTGGCAAGCTCGGGAAGAGGCCAAAGACGCCCTTATTGTGTACTTTGCTGGCCATGGACTGATGCATTCCGTGGAGAGTGATCTCTATCTAACCCTAGTCGATTCACATAAGGACCGCATGTACAGTGCGGTGGCTTACGACACGGTACGAAACGAGCTTCGGGCGAGTCTCGCGCGACGCAAAATCGTGATTCTCGACTGCTGCTACAGCGGGCTCGCGCTTGGGCTGATGAGCGCCGACGATCCTACGGTGCGCGTCGCGAATAGTGCCCGCGTCTCAGGCACGTACCTGATGACGGCGACGGCGGAGAACAAGACTGCACTTGGCGGTCTAGACACCTATACAGCTTTTACTGGCGAGCTGATCCACCTCATCAGCAAAGGAATTCCAGAGCAGCCTGAGTTCCTAAACCTAGATACGATCTTTCAGCACGCTCGCGAGTCGTTGCGAGACAAGGGTCTCCCTATTCCGCAAAAGCGTGAATCAAACCTTGCAGCTCATATTGCGCTGGTTCGCAACCGCGCACATAAGAGTCAAAAGCAACTCGAAGGTCGCAAGGAGTTCTATGGTGCCATCGAAGGGATTCAGCCGGGCATCATTTTTGACAGCCGTCGAGCGCTGCATGATGCAGGTGTGCACCGGCCGCTACAGGCGGGCATCTGTGGAACTGCTGAGCGAGGTGGAGCGGAGTCCATCGTCGTTTCGGGTGGTTATAAGGATGATGAAGACTACGGGGATGTAATCATTTACACCGGTCATGGTGGACGTGATCCCAATACTGGTGTGCAAATCAACGATCAATTGGCAGATGATTCGGGTAACGCTGCCCTCATCAAGAGTATTATGACCGGTCTTCCGGTCCGTGTTATTCGTGGATCTGGCGGTAACGAGAAATTCTCACCGCCGGCTGGTTATAGCTACGACGGGCTCTTTACGGTTGCCGATTACTGGACGAAACGCGGTGCCGATGGGCCGGCGGTACTCCAGTTTCGGCTTGAGCAAATAGACGATGGCTCTCCAAAGAAGACGACAGCACACCATCTGAGTCGCAAGCTTCCGCCTGGACGTCGGGAAGAGGTTGCTCCGGGGGTCTACGCAGACAGACTGCTGGCGACCGAACTCAAGCAGGTGTACGACCATGCTTGTCAGGTGTGTGGCGCCGTGCTTGAAGTGCCAGGCGGTCTGCGGTTTGCCACCACCGTGCACATCCGCGGGCTAGAACAGCCTCACTTGGGACCCGATAACAAAGCCAACATGCTGTGCCTCTGCCCCAATCATCGAAGCCTCTTTAAGTATGGGGCGATCACCATTGAGGATGATTTCCGCGTAATAGATCAGACAGATGGTGAGCCGATCGGCAAGCTCATATTGAAGCACGACATTGATCGCGAGCACATTCAGTACCACCGTCAACACCACATTCTTGGTCATCGACGGCTCCGCGACGAGCTGGACTAATGATTTGCTCTACGATTTATGGACCGACGGCAATCGCTTGACATCTAGATAAGTAGATGCCCGGTTAAGTGTTTCGCCGCGCTGTGTGAGTAGACAGATCGGTGCGTCGAACTTTGCTATTCGGGGCGCAATGTCGAAGCGTGTGAGTCGAACTCGCCACCCTTGGCTCCGTGGATAAAGGCACTCCACTCGCCTGACGTGAAAGTCAGCACTGGTCCATCGGGATTCTTACTATCCCGTACGGTGACGTGGCCACCACCAAGGAATGCGACCTGCACACACTGGCCGTTCGCACCGCTGAAGCTGCTGGTGCGCCACTCGGCACGAGAAAGATCGACTTCTCTGTCCGTCATCTCCGCACTTCCTCTCGCTTTATATCCGTAAGCAAGCGGGCCATGAGATCCCGGGTCTTCGCCGGACTGGCTGCGACGGCTTGAAGCCGGTCGAATATCAGGTTATAGCGGCGCAAGTCGTTCTCGCTATCGAGGAACAGATCCGCCGCACTCGTCTCGATGTAGATCACATCGGGCAACCCTTCGGCGAACTGGAGGATGACGAACGAGCCATGCATCCCAGGGTGCCCGCCGGCGTCGTAGGGGATCACCTGCAACGTCACCGGGGACCGCGCGCTGTCGGCGACGAGCCGTTCTACCTGTTGGCGCATGACCTCGGGGCCGCCAACGCGTCTATGCAGCACTGCTTCATCGATGATCACCCAGAGCGCCAGCGAGGGATCGCGTTGGGCCTGGCGCGTCATGCGTGCGACTACCCGGTTCTCAACTTCGTCGGGAGAGAGCTCCGGATCGCTCGCACGGATCACAGCTCGCGCGTACGCCTCGGTCTGCAGCAACCCAGGCACGAATGAGGTCTCGTAGTTCAGGAGCGCTTTGGCCTCACTCTCGAAGCCGATGTACGTGGCGTACTGCCCAGGCAGGCTCTCCGACGTGACCCGGAGCCAGCTCTCCTCTTTGGCCAGTCTGAGGATCGCGACTAGCTCGTCCTGACGAGTGGCTGGCACGCCGTATACATCGAGAAGCGCCCGCAAGGTCCTGACCTGTGGTTTCGCCTGTGCCGTCTCGATCCGGTAGAGGGTGACGCGGTTGATGTCAGTTGCGTCGGCCACCTGCTCGCGGGACAAGCCCGTGCGTTCTCTGAGCTGCCGCAACTCCATTGCGAGACGCCTCAAGCGGGCTGTGGGTGCCTGTCTCGATTGAGGCATGCGGCAAAGAGTAGCGGAGACTTCTTTGCCGATGTAGACGCAACGTGTTGCTTTCGCAGCAGAGCGTATGCATCATGATGCGTAATCGAGTCATCACGGAATGCTGTCGAGGTGGTCGTGCATGCGTCGCCGTACCAGAGAGCGGGTTGCGCAATGAAGGAGCGGTACGGGGGAGTTCGTCTCGCGAGGAGACGCATCCGCCAAGTGGGGTGTGCGGGCATCCGGTCGAGAGTGTGGCGCGGTGTGGGTGGAAGTGCCGACAGTGCGTGTGGAGACCGCAACGACAGACACGGGAGGGCACCGACATGGATGAGATCACGGCGACCCAGGCGGTTCGGGTGCTCGCGGCCCGTCTGCCGAACTGGACCATCTGGTACGGCCGGCACACGGGCCATTTCTGGGCCCTGCTCAAGCCCCGCCCCGGCGTCCACGCGCTCCACGTCGAAGCGCGAACCGCGGCGGAGCTGGAGGGCCAGGCCGTGGAGGCCGAACGGTGGTTGCCACGATCGGCCCTGGTCCGGCCAGTTCCCCGGCTGCTCGCGGAAGGCGCTCCGATCGAGGATGTTCTCGTCGCGCGGGGTCCCCGCGGCTTCCGGAGGGACGCGGGTCCGAGGGCGCCAGGACAAGGGCGTGAGATCAACCTGACCTGGAGCTGACCCGCGCACGGCGGGTCAGTGCTGACCGGCTTCCCGCGCCGCCCCCTCCACCCGGTCCCGATACTCCTCCCACCACGCCTGGTCGCCCTCAGGCAGGTTGTCGTTCTCCTTGCGCAGCCCGGCGGCCCCGTCGATGAGTTCGCGGACGATGTCGGCGTGGCCGGCGTGCCGGTTGGTCTCGGCGATCATGTGGATCAGGATCAGGTGCAGCGTCACCTGGCGCCGGTCTTCCGCCCACCACGGCACGTGGCCGATCGCATCCACCGCGAGCGCGTCGATCGTCGCGTCCGCGTGGGCCCACGCCCGGTGGTAGAGCCCGACGATGTCCTCGCGTGACTCGTCGGCGGTCGCCCACATGTCCGCGTTGGGCTCGGCGCCCTCCTCGAACCAGGGCAGCGGCTCGCCGGACGGCCGTCCGAAGGTCTCGCCGAAGTATCCGAACTCCACGCTGGCGACGTGTTTGACCAGCCCCAGCAGGTTGGTGCCGGTGGGGGTGAGCGGACGCCGGATGTCGTACTCCGAAAGCCCGTCAAGCTTCCACAGCAGGGCTTCGCGGGCAGTCTGTAGATAGCGGTGAAGATGTGCTTTTGGCTCCCATTCAGTCATGCGGGCATCTTCGCAGCCAGGACCGACAAATGTGCTCATGGTCGCCCGGAGGACGACCCTGAGCCACGCGTCGAGGTCAGCCCAGTTTGGCGGTGATCGCCCTGGTCATCGCGTCGAGGCCGATCAGGTTGAACGGCCTGCCGAGGGTGCGCATGAGGGAGTTCTCGGAGGGGCGGTAGATGCCGGAGGTGTAACCGTAGGCGCCCGCGTAGGTCCCGATCACGCCACCGTCGGGAGTGGCCTGGCCGAGGTACTGATACCACTTGCGCCGGTTGGAGGTGAGCTGGGCGGCGGTGTAGATGGTGATGTTGGCGGCCGACGGCTCGGAGCCGCGATAGCGGCTCGTCCCCTCGGTGTACTCGTCCGCGAGGCCGCCCATCGAGTGGCCGAGCTCGTGCACCACGACCTGGCCGGAGCTCGCGTTGCCGCCGGAGGCGGTGGCGACCCGGCCGCCGGCGCCGCCGTACTTGGTGCTGTTGCCCAGCGCGATCACGTGGTCGACCGCCGGGGCGTTGGCGGCGTACGACAGGGCGGTGGACTCGTTCACGCACAGCAGGCGCTCGATCCCGGAGCACCAGAAGCCCATCCCGAGCGCGGTGTTCTTGCTTATGCCCTGGGTGGGGTCGTTGTCGACGCCGGACTGGCTGGAGATGACCTCGACCATCCAGACGTTGAAGGAGTTCTTGTACGTCTTGAACGGCTCGACCGTGGTCATGACGGCCCACTGGCTCGCGACATGGGCGTGGAACGTGGAGATCTGGGATGACGTGTAGCCGTCACCGACGAAGACCAGGTCGTAGCGCTGGCCGGTCGGGCCGGTCTGCTGCAGGGCGGTCACGTTCGCCGGCGGTGGCACGGCGAACGGCGACACCTGTTCCTCCCGTTTCGGGATCTCGACCCGGCGGATGGTCCCGTCGGGGGAGAAGACCTCCACCGACTCTGTCTCGGGTGGCGGGATGGCGGCGGACGCGGGAGCGGAGGCGAGGGCGGTGGCGGTGGTGATCAGCACGCATAAGGCGAGCCGGAGCGAATGGCGCACGAAGTCTCCTGGGGGGTGGACGCGGCGTATTCACTCTCAGCGTGAGTGTTCGTCACGACCGACGGAAATCGCGCTTGGGGATAACTCCACAGCTATGGGGATTTTCGCCCTGAGTTCATCTCGAACCGGTTCAGGCTTGAGCTTTCATCGCGCTCTTGACCGCGGCGAGGAGGCCGGCGGCTCTCAGGTCCGGCACTCCTTCCAGAACGTGGTTCATGACATAGCCGAACGCCAGGCCGGTGCCCGGATCGGCGAAGCCGAGCGATCCGCCGAGACCGGGGAAGCCGAAGGCGGTCGGGCTGTACCAGTACGCGTCGGGCGTCGGGAGGCCGAATCCGGTGGCGATGCGGACGGGTACGCGCAGGATGCGGTCGACGCCGACGGCTTGTTCCGTGGTCGCCGCGGCCAAGGTGTCGGGGGTGAGGATGCGGTGCCCGTCGACCTCCCCGATCAGTGCGGCGTAGAAGCGGGCCAGGGCGCGGGCCGTACAGATGCCGTTGGTGGAGGGCAGCTCGGCGGACTGCTCGTCGGGGTCGTTGTGGTTCAGCGGGGGTTTGACGACGGACATCGACCGTACGGTCAACGACGTCGGGTCGGCGTAGGCCGCCATCACCTCGCGCATGGGCTCGGGCAGGGTGTCCAGGTCGATCGCGGCCAGGGCCTCGAAGTCGGGCGTGGCGGCGATGACGCGGCTGACCCGGTGCCGCTCCGTCTTCGGCAGGCCGATCCACAGGTCCAGGTCGAGCGGTGCGGCGATCTCCTCGGCGAGGAACGTGCCGAGGCTGCGGCCGGTCACCCGGCGGACGACCTCGCCGACCAGCCAGCCGTACGTGAGCCCGTGGTAGCCGTGTTGGCTGCCCGGTTCCCAGGCCGGGCGCTGGGCGGCCAGCGCGTTCACCATCGGATCCCAGGCGATCGCCTCCGCCGGGGTGATCGGGTGGTCGATCGTGGGCAGGCCGGCCTGGTGGGTGAGGAGCCAGCGGACCGGGATGCTGCCCTTGCCGTTCGCCGCGAACTCCGGCCAGTAGGCGGCGACGGGGGCGTCGAGGTCGAGTTCGCCGCGCTGGGCCAGCAGGTGGGCGCAGGCGGCGACGACGCCCTTGGTGGTGGAGTAGACGACCTGCAGCGTGTCGCGCTCCCAGCGGCGGCCGGTCTCGGGATCGGCGATCCCGCCCCACAGGTCGACGACCTTCCGGCCGTGCAGGTAGACGCCGACGGCGGCGCCCACCTCCTGGCCGCCGGCCAGATTGGCGGCGAACGCCTCACGTACTCCTTCGAATCCGGGTGCGGTGGTTCCGCTGACTTCGGGCATGCGTCATCGCCTTCCGTGCTCTCGGGGTGTTGCCGGAGCACCTGCTGTCGGGCTGGGGAACGTGCTGTCGGGGGGTGGGGAACGTGCTAGCCGCGCCACTTGTCGAGGAGCCAGGCGCAGAGCTCCGGCTCGGTCATCTCGGCAAACTCCGCGGTGAACGTGGCGAGTGCGCGCATCGCCTCGTCCCGGGTCAGCCCGCGCGCCGCCGCCTGCCGGAGGTAGTCCTGCCGTGCGGCTGTCGGACGGCCTCCGCCCGCGCCGCGGCCCGGCAGGCTTTCGCGCCACCGCACTATCTGGTCGATGCGCTCAGGCCGCCAACCGGGAGCGCCGTCGACCTCGACGTCGGGCTCGGGAAACGGGTGACTCGAATCGTTCGGATAGCGGGTGCGCCACTTGTGCACCGCGTGCCGGGTCACTCCCATGGCCTCGGCGATGCCGAGCACGCCGAGGTAGTGCTCGGTCATGGCGCACCAACTTGTCTGTCCGGGCCTCCTCCGTGGGTCTCATGAATACCACGCCAAGGCAGAGTGCTCACGTCGAGTCAAACTTTGTCTCTGCCAGAGACAATATTAATGCCGCAATGGAAACGTCGTCAACAACGAGGACGAAGTTGGCCCCTCACGGCCGGGGTCAAGCGTCGTCGAGGGGCGTGCCGGGGCCGGTCACCGGGTGAGTTCGGTCTCCTCGTTGAGCCGGGCCAGCTTGTGCGGGTTGCGGATCGCGTAGATCCGGGTGATCCGGCCGTTCTCGATCACCAGGCTCGCCACCGTGTCCAGCTCGCCGTCGAGGTGGAGTCGCGCAGCCGGCTCGCCGTTGAGCCACATCGGCATCGCCTCGAAAGCGCTCGTCACCGTGGCCAGCGAGCTCAGCAGCGGGGCCACCCGGTGGGCGCCCTCGACCGGGCGGCGAGAGGCGGCGACCACGCCGCCACCGTCGGCCACCACGACCACGTCCGGCGCGAGCACGTCCAGCAGCCCCTGCAGGTCACCGCCGCGGACCGCGGCCAGGAACCGCTCCACGACGGCCTCCTGTTCGGCCCGGCTCACCTTCACTCGCGGTCGCCGCGCGGCCACGTGATCCCGGGCGCGATGGGCGATCTGCCGCACCGCCGCCGGCGTCCTGCCCACCGCCTCCGCGATCTCGTCGTACGGAGTCTCGAAGACCTCACGCAGCACGAACACCGCCCGTTCGACGGGGCCCAACGTCTCCAGCACGGTCAGCATCGCGAACGAGACGCTCTCGGCGAGTTCGACGTCCTCTGCCACGTCGGGGCTGATCAGCAGCGGCTCGGGGAGCCACTCGCCGATGTACTCCTCGCGTCGTCGCGTCAGCGTGCGCAGCCGGTTGAGCGCCTGCCGGGTGACGGTCCGCACCAGGTAGGCCCGTGGGTCCCGGACGTCGGCCCGGAGCGCGGCGTCGAGGCCCGCCCACCGCAGCCAGGTCTCCTGCACGACGTCCTCGGCGTCGGCGGCGGAGCCGAGCATCTCGTAGGCGACCGTGAACAGCAGGCTGCGGTGGGTGACGAACGGGTCGGCGATCATGCCCGCGACGCTACGTCGCCAGGTCGCGCCAGGGGCGCCAGGCCGCACGCCGCGGAGAAACCCTGGGCCTCGATGCCGAGGGCGAAGTTCGTCCGCGCGGTCTGGTTCGCCACGGCGATCCACGCGGTGAGCTCGACCATCGCCGGGGCCCCGAGCCGATCGAGCAGCCGCGCCGAGAGCTCGTCGGTGACGGTCGGCGGCGTCCGCGTCATCGCCTCGGCGTACTCCATGACGTCACGCTCCAGCGGCGTGAAGACGTCCGACTCGCGCCAGCGCGGCACCTCGCGGGCCTTGGCCACGTCGAGCCCCTCGTTGTGCGCGTGGAAATACCCGAAGTCGAGGCAGAACGTGCAGCCGATCAGGGAGGCCGCCGCCATGTGGGCATAGGACTTCAGGTTCTTGTCGCACGTCTTCCACTTGCCGGCCTTTCGGCCGAGGCTGAGGCTGAACGTGAGCACCGGCCGGTTGTTCCACATCACGCCGAGTGGCTCGGGCACGACGCCGAACATCTTCCTGCTGAACTTCTTCAGTACGGCCCCGTAGACGCCGGTGATCTCAGCCTTGGGAACCCGAGTGTGGCTGGTCATGTCTCTCCTCGTCTCCTGATGTCGGCATGGAGACACCGGCGGGGCCCGATCTGTGACATGTACGGCGGGGTGCCTCGCCTCCGGACAGCGATGTAAAGAAAATTAGACATCGGGTCTGCTTTGTTTTACATTGCCGGTATGGCAGCAGAAGAGAAGAGCGCGTGGATCATGCTGATGGTCTCGGTCGTCGCGTACACGGCGTACCTGGTCGTGGTCCTCGGGCGGGTGGGAGACGGCCCGCTGGCCGAGGTGTCGTACGCGGCGCCGCTGGTGTGGACCATCGGCGGAGCGATCGTGGCCGGGATCGTGCTGAACATCGCGGCCGGCGTCATCGCGCCCAAGGAGGCGCTCCGGAAGGACCAGCGCGATCGGGAGATCAACCAGTTCGGCGAGCACATCGGCCAGTCGTTCGCCGTCATCGGCGGCGTGACGGCGATGGGCCTGGCAGTGGCCGAGTTCGCCCACTTCTGGATCGCGAACGCGATCTACCTGGGGTTCGTCCTGTCGGCGATCCTCGGGTCGATCGCGAAGATCTTCGCCTATCGCAAGGGCTTCCACCCGTGGTGAAGCCGACCCAGGTGACGAACTCGATCCGCTCCCTCCGGTTCGCGCAGGGCGAGATGACCCAGGCGGAGCTGGCGGAGCGGGTCGGCGTGACCCGGCAGACCATCATCGCCATCGAGCAGGGCCGCTACTCGCCCTCCCTGGAGATGGCCTTCCAGATCGCCAGGGTGTTCGGCGTCCCTATCGACGACGTGTTCCAGTATCCGGACAGTCAGGAGGAGACACCATGAAGGCAATCATTCAACACAGGTACGGTTCGCCCGACGTACTGAGATTAGAGGACATCGACCGGCCGACTCCGGGGGACGACGACGTGCTCGTGGAGGTGTACGCGGCCGGCGTCGAGCAGGGCGTCGCCCACCTCATGACCGGCCTCCCGTACCTGCTGCGGCTGGGCTTCGGGCTCCGCGCGCCCCGACATCGCGTCCGGGGCCGCGAGCTCGCCGGGCGCGTCGAGGCGGTCGGGAAGAACGTGACCCGCTTCCGGCCGGGCGACGAGGTCTTCGGCATGGGCGAGGGCACCTTCGCGGCGTACGCCTGCGCCCGCGAGCGCAAGCTCGCCCGCAAGCCGGCGAACCTCACGTTCGAGCAGGCCGCGGCCGTCACCATCTCGGCGACCACCGCCCTCCTGGGGATCCACGACATCGGCCAGGTCAAGCCCGGGCAGCAGGTGCTCGTCACCGGCGCCGGAGGGGGCGTGGGGACGTTCGCGGTGCAGCTGGCCAAGGCGTCCGGCGCCGAGGTCACCGGGGTGTGCGGCACGGCGAAGACGGACCTGGTCCGGTCGATCGGCGCCGACCACGTCATCGACTACACGCGCGAGGACTTCACGAACGGCGGGCGCCGCTACGACGTCATCTTCGACCTGGCAGGCAACCGCCCGGTGGCCCGCCTGCGACGCTGCCTCACGCCCCACGGCACCCTCGTCCTCGGCGGCGGCGAGGACGGCGGGCGGTGGCTCGGTGGCATGGAACGTTCCCTCGGCGCGATCCTGCTGTCGCCGTTCGTCGGCCAGCGGCTCCGCTGGCTGCTGGCGGTGGAGCGAGCGGAGGATCTCGAACGGTTGAGGGAGCTCGCCGAGGCCGGCACGATCACGCCGGTCATCGGCGGGACGTATCCGCTGAGCGAAGCCCCCGACGCCCTGCGGCAACTGGCCGCCGGCCAGGCACGCGGAAAGCTGGTCATCACCGTGCGGGAGTGAGACGCCGGTCATGCCGCTCACCATGCCCGGCGCGAGGGCCGCTGCGCCGGGAGGAGGAGTCATAACGGGTGAGACGGAGTCGAAAGATCCAGTGCCTGGATGGTGGCCGTGTTGGCGTGTTCGATGGTGGCCGCCCGGTCGGCCATCACTGCGACTGCCGCGCTGGTTTCGCCGAGATTGGTCTGCACACGGTCGCATGCCTGGCTGAGCATCTGGTTGATCTGGTCCATGGCCATGCCGATGACACCGATCCCCCAGGGGGAGCGCACGCCGCCGGAGATGGCCTCCTTGAGCGTGTTGGCATGCTCACCGAGCAGATCAGCCGCTTCCTGGACGCGTAGCGCGGCCTGGGCCAACGATGTCTGATCGACCAGAACCTCGTCCACCGTTCACACCCCACGACTGCTGGGCGATGATCGAACTCGCCGATTTTTACCACATGTACGCGGGGTTTCGGTGTCTCGAACGGCCAGAGGTTCCCGCGTAGATCGAAGGGAAGGACGCGCTCGCTGCGGGCGACTCCAGCGACCGGCTCCCATCCGTGTTCCGTAGCCCCGGTTCACCGCATGCCAGCGAGTCGTTCGAGTTCGGCCAGCCCGGAGGCTCGTCGCTCCACGGCATCGGCTGGGATCTTCCCGGCTGCCGGATCCTCCGGCATACCGATCCAGTAACGCAAGGCGCACATGGGGCTGTACCCGTCGCATCGAGCCTGCCGGAGGCGGGATTTCCACATCAGATACGCGGCCGGTCCCGCCTCGCCGGCTTCGCTTGTGGAGTAGTAGCCGGCCGCGTCATCGGAGACGGCCGCCCACAGATATCCGATGACGATGTCACCACTGGCCTCCCTCACGACCGGCAAATAGCAGACGGCTTCTTCGGTGGTGAACGGGTACTCCAACGATGCGCTGTCGCGGGAAGGCGCGTCCATCGGTGGGGACGCCGGCCACTCCATGATTTCCCGGGGATCGGCCAAGCCCGGATTCGCCATCTCGGTGAGGGCCTCGTAGGACGTGGCGAAACGATCCGCAGCGTCCTCGGCGATCCCGCCGGAAAGGGGGTCTTCAGGTGTGCCCACCCAGCGGTGTAGCGCCTCCATAGGTGACCGGCCCGCCTTGCTCTCCTCGCCCATGCGCGTGGCCCAGATCACCGCCGCGTCGAAACTGTCGCCTGCCGCGCCAAGCCGGCGTTCGTAGTGGGCGCTCCCCCCGCTTTCCTCGGTGGCGGGAGCCCACAGGTAGCCGATCTCTTCCCCGCGCAGCGTCACGGGGACGTACCGGATGGGTGTGCGGTGCGGCGGTGTGGGTGATGATCGCGCCATGGGAAACTCCTGCTCTCCGGCTGTCCCGCTCATGATGCCGATCGAGGGAGAACCCGCGCATAGAGGTGGACCATGCCGTCGCCTTTAAGGACCGCATCGGTGAAGACGTATTCTGCTCGCGGAGGAAGTACGAGCTCGCGCTGCTCTGGATGGATGCTACGTCGGCCCAACCATAAGCATGGATACTTCTGGGGAATGTCGAGGTGCACTAGGTAACGTATGGGATGTGGCGTGGTGGGAACGACCGTGGTCCCCAGCGAGGTGGAGGTGAACGCCTCGTCAACGTGTCTCACACCGATGAGGGAGCGGGGATCCACACCGTCATATCCCTTGATGTAGTCAATTGAGTTGAGCGCGCGCAACGCCTCTAGCCGTTCGGGAAGCGGGAACCTCACTGCGCCCCGCAGATGTGCGATCTCGTCACTGACATCCTTAAGACTCGGGACGACCCCGTTGAACATGTTTATCAATACTCGGCGATCCCGGGGGATGCTGAGCATGCGGTCCAGTTCGGCCTGGGGATCGGGAACTCGTAAGAGGTAGTTGAACGGACGACCGTCGCGCGAATAGTTTTCCGCAGCGAGTCGCTCTCGTCGGGAGAGCTCGGTGAAATGGTGACCAAGGAATCTTTCGCCATAGGCCTCGCCCTCGGCATCGCTGCCGAAGCGGCGGAGTCGGCCGTCGAGTCCGTCGCCGTGGCGTCGACTGATCGGCAGGAGGGGCGCACGAGCGTCGAGTATTCGGCGAAGGCGCGTTCCGACGCCTCCGGCCAGCCTTTCCCGGAAGGCTTCTTCGAGCTTTCGGCGAAAGGTGGATGCGGACCGCTGGGCGAACATCCGCCAGACCGAGGTGGCGGTCCGCGCGTGCAATGCGGCCATGCCGCCGCTGATGACGGCGGCGGCCGCCGCCCACACAAGGACAGCGGCCAGGCAGAAGGCGGCGAAGATGAGGATCAACTTGATGGCCACGACGAGTACGGCGGCCAAGTCGTGGCCGTCGGCCAGGGCGCGCAGGCTGATGGTGAGGCTGGTCAGGTGCGGGGAGTCATCGACTTTGTCGTTGGGGTGGTATTCGGCCCAGTAGGCGAGGAGTGTGTTGATGTCGTCCCCGGCGTTGTTGGTCATCACTTCGTTGATGCCGGCGTTCGCGGTGGGGATGACGACGGTGGCGAGTGCGGTGGCGCAGGTCCGGTAGGCGGTGGCGCATTCGCGTAGTTTGTCCTCGTCCTCGGTGGGCCATGGCACGCCGAGCAACTGGAACGCGATCTCCAGTTCGGGTGGGAGCATCAATGCCATGAGGCTGCCCCTGAGCCGCTACTGGTGACCCCTGCGCGTCGCCTCACGCCCGCGCGCGGGGACGGGGAGCTCATATCGGGTGGGACGGAGCCAAGGGCGTCAGGACCTGGATGGCGTTGGCGTTGGCATGAGATCTGAGCAGATCAGCCGCTTCCCGCTTGTGCCGCACTGTCAAGGTCAACGATGCCTGGTCGACCAGGATCCCGTCGTTCATTGTCCCCCAGAGCAGGGCTGGTCATGATCAAGGTTGTAGATTTCTACCATATGTACGCCGGTCATGGCACGACGGCGAGCATTCGGCCGGGAACCCTTCATCTGCACGCCATGCGGCTTCGCTGAGCACGCCGACGTCAACGCGGCTCGCAACATCGCCTCACGCGGCGTCGCGGGCCGGTCAGTGAGTCGCGCTGCCTGACGCGTACCAGACCGTCGACATCATCGACGCCAGGAGCCCGCAAAGCTCGGTCGTCAAAGGTTGGAAAGTCGACGGACCCGGGCGGGTGCCTACAGCCAGCTGGCCCGGACGCTGTCCGCCTCGTCGGTGGGCGCCTGGCCGAGCTCTCCCTTGCGCACCCTGGTGAGCAGGCGTTCGACGCTGTCGAGGATCTCGGGGGCGGAGGCGCGCAGCTCGGCCACGTCCGCGGCGATCACGTCGTCGCGCTCGATGCCGGCCCGCTCCAGCACGCCGTCCAGGTCGGTCAGCCGCGCGGCCAGCCAGCCAAGCGGGTCGCCGGACAGTTCCCTCTCGAACACGCGGGAGCCCGGCTCCCAGCCGGTGAACGTGGGGTGGTGGTGGGTGCGGTCGAAGCTGCCGGGCTGCCCGGCGACCGACTCCAGCAGGTCGACGCGCCAGACGGGCTGGTCGACCTCGATGGGGCGGGCCGAGTAGATGGATCCCTTCAGTTGCCCCTGGCGGAGCATGCGCACTTCGAGACGTACGCCGCGTTCGGGTCCCTCCTGGCCTTTGTCCGGCTCGGGGTCCACGAAGTAGAGGTCGCTGACGACCACGCCGATGCGCTCGAAGCCGAAGACGTAAAGCACAACAAACACTCCTATTTCTGATGTCCTTCTCGCAGTATGAACACCCCGGAGATCGGCTTCAATCCGCGCCCGGAGACAGCGGCCGTCAGTCCACGAACTCCATCAGGGCCCGATTGACCTGTTCGGGATGGGTCCAGCCGATGTTGTGCGGGCCGCCCTCGACGACCTCGAACCGCAGGTTCCTGACGAACTCGCCCAGCCGCCTGCCCGTGGACTCGATCGGCAGGATGCGGTCCTCGTCGCCCTGGACCACCAGCAGCGGCACGTCGAATCTGGCCAGATCCGCGCGGAAGTCCGTGCCCCACGTCGGGACGCAGTCGTAGGTGGCCTTGGCCGACGCCGCCGCGGCCACGTTCCAGCTCGCCTGCCACGCCTCCGCGCTGATCCGCTCGCCGCCGAGGACGTCCACGTTGTAGAAGTCGTCGAGGAACGTCTTCAGGTAGGCGAACCGGTCGTCGGCGATGGACTTCTGGATGCCGGTCAGCACGCCCGGGTCGATGCCGCCGTGCTCGTCGACCAGGTACGGCTGCAGCGGCGCGAGCAGCACCGCCTTGCGGACCCGGGCGGAGCCGTACATGCCGAGGTAGCGGGTGACCTCGCCGGTGCCCATGGAGAAGCCGACCAGGACGACCTCGCGCAGGTCGAGCCGCTCCATCAGGATGTTGAGGTCGGCGGCGAAGGTGTCGTAGTCGTAGCCCGTGGCCGGCCGGCTGGAGCGGCCGAAGCCGCGCCGGTCGTAGGCGACGACGCGGTGACCGGCCTCCAGCAGGACGGGCACCTGCTTCTCCCACGAGTGGCAGTCCAGCGGGAAGCCGTGGATCAGCACGACGGGCGTGCCGCTGCCGTGGTCCTCGTAGTAGATCTCGATGGGGCCGGAGTTCTCCTGACCGGTCGTGATGTAAGGCATGTGGTGTCTCCCCCGAAGTGACGCTCAAACCGCATGAATGCCCGTTGACGAGGATGAACACGCCTCCGCCGGCCGAACGCCTCAGAGATGGCGGACCACTCTGGCCGGGACGCCCACGAGCTCTGCCGGGAGGTCGCAGATGTCCGTTGTGCCGTCCACCGGGAGCGGCGGCCTGGAGACCGCGCTCGCCGAGCTCCCTCTGGTCGACCACCACGTGCACGGAGCCTCGCCGACGACCATGATCGGCGCGGGCAACGCCCTGCGCGTCTACGGCCTGGAGGAGGACCCTGGCCGACAGGTTCGATGACCTGCTTAAAGGGGACATCCGGGATGCCGACCGGATCCGTATCGCAGGCAGGGGGCAGCGCCATGGACGCCATGATCAAGGAGACGCACGCCGCCCTGGTGTTCCTGCTCGGCGAGCACGCGTACAAGATGAAGAAGCCGGTGAACCTCGGTTTCCTCGACTTCTCGACCGTACGGGCCCGAGAGGCGGCGTGCCGGCGGGAGGTCGAGCTCAACCGCAGGCTGTCGCCCGACGTCTACGAAGGCGTGGCCGACGTGCTCGGCCCCGACGGACAGGTCTGTGAGCATCTGGTGGTCATGCGCCAGATGCCCGGAGAGCGGCGGCTGGCCACGCTCGTACGGTCGGGCGCGCAGGTGGAGGAGCAGCTGCGCGGGGTCGCGCGCCAGCTCGCCGGGCTGCACGCCAACTCCCGGCACGGCCCCGACATCGATCGCGAGGGCGGCCGGCAGGCCCTGCGCGGACGATGGACCGAGAGCTTCGCGCAGGTGCGCGGCCTGCCCGGCGCCACGATCCCGCCCGGCATGCTCGACGAGATCGAACGGCTCACGCTCCGCTTCCTGGACGGCCGCGACCCCCTCTTCGCGGCCCGCGTCGCCGCCAAGCGCGTCGTCGACGGCCACGGCGACCTGATGGCCGAGGACATCTTCTGCCTGGAGGACGGCCCCCGGATCCTCGACTGCCTGGAGTTCGACGAACGCCTGCGCTTCGTCGACGGGCTCGACGACGCGGCCTTCCTGGCCATGGACCTCGAACGGCTGGGCGCGCCCCGGCTGTCCGAGGAGTTCCTCCGCCGCTACGTCGAGTTCTCCGGCGACCCCGCGCCGCCCACGCTGTGGCACCACTACGTCGCCTACCGCGCGTTCGTCCGGGCCAAGGTCGCCTGCCTGCGCCACTGGCAGGGCGACGTCGACGCGGGCTGGGAGGCGCGGCGGCTGGCCGAGCTGACCCTGGGCCACCTGCGCGCCGGCGAGGTCGCCATGATCGTCGTCGGCGGCTCGCCCGGCACCGGCAAGTCGACCCTGAGCGGCGGCATCGCCGACCGGTTCGGCTACACCGTGCTGCGCAGCGACCGCATCCGCAAGGAGCTGGCCGGGCTCGACCCCCTCGACTCCGCGAGTGCGCCGTACCAGCAGGGGATCTACGACCAGGCGCACACCGAACGCACCTACACCGAGGTGCTGTCGCGCGCCGAGAAGCTGCTCGGCCTGGGCGAGCCGGTCGTCCTCGACGCGTCATGGACCGGCGAGCGGCACCGGGACCAGGCCGCGCGGGTGGCCGCCCGTACGTCGAGCACCCTGGTCATGTTGCGGTGCACGGTCATGCCGCAGATCGCCGCCGAACGCCTCGCCACGCGCGGGCTCGGCCTCGCCGACGCCGACGAGGCCATCGGCGCCGTCATGGCGGCGACCGCGGCGCCCTGGCCGGACGCCGTCGAGATCGACACCGGGGTCGCGCCGGAGCAGGCGCTCGAACGTGCTCTGGCGGCCGTCCAACCGGCCAAGGGCGAGCTGTCCTGGAGGTTCCGGCGCCCGCAGATCGAGCCCGGCTGACCTCCGTCGCCGTCCCTGGGGGCGCCGCCACACCGCGCGCCGGCGCTGGGGGCGCCGCCACCACCCAGCGCCGGTCCTGGGGGCGCTGCTACACCTCGCGCCGGCGCTGCCAGTGCTGGTTGTACCGGCTCCAGGCCGTCTCCCACTCGGCCAGGCGGCGCCGGTCGAGCACCCGCCGGTAGACGGCGAACGCGCCCCAGCACAGCAGCGCGGTCACCAGCACCACCGACCCGCTCGTCGTGACCGCCTGGATCCGGAGCTGCGTCTCGCTCAGAGGCGGAGACGTGGGAGTCCCGCCGCTGTCCAGCCACACCGGAACAGTGGCTCCGGCCCTGGTCAGGGCCGGAGCCGGCACCAGCCCTGTCCGCATCTCACCCGTCCGGGGCGTCCACCGCGCCTTCACCCGAACCTCGGGCGCGGTGCCGTCCCACGCCGACCGGCGGCCGGCCGGCGCGTCCTCCAGCAGGGTCGCCTGCACCTGTCGGATCGTGCCGGCCTCGCGCGCGTTCATCTCGTACGAGTGCCGCCCCGCCAGCACCGCCGGCCAGAGGCTGACCAGCACCAGCAGCACCGCCACCACGCCTCCGCCCGTCTCCAGCCGGTCGGCGCGGCGGCGCAGCGGATTGCCGTCCAACCGGTGCCTGCGCACGCGGGACTTCACGGAACACATCACGGAGCGGATCGCGGCCTTCATCTCGCACCTCCCTCGCCAGGCTCCCCTTTCTCCCGCGAGCCGGGCCAGAGTCGTAAGCCCCGCCCGATCAGGGACCTTCGGCCGGCCCGTGCCAAGACCCGGCAAGGTCCAAAGTCCCTGTGGGGCAGGCCCTACGGCACTGCACCGGAGCCGCCGGACACGGTGTGATCGTGGTGTGAGAAAGACGCTGACCCAGCACTGAAAGGGGGCCGTCATGGCCACCACGATTCACAAGCCCGTCATGGCAGCCGACACCGGCACCACGGCGCGCCGCCCCGCCGACTACGTCTGGGCCATCACCCGGATCTCGCTCGGCTGGATCTTCCTGTGGGCGTTCCTCGACAAGACCTTCGGCTGGGGATTCGCCACTCC